>CAJWOI010000407.1 GCA_913044255.1 uncultured Alphaproteobacteria bacterium | reverse complement strand
AGTGGACACTGTCGAGGATTATTCTGTTGTCACCAGCGTAATCGAAAATTTTGAGGGGAGAGTCGATTTCACACTTAAGGAAATAATCCAGTATCTGGATGGCAATCCACAGGTAGCTGAGCTGAACAGCCGGGTTTATCGTCGGTGGAAAGAATTCCGAGTTAACTGATGTATAAGGTTCTGATTGTTGGTTGTGGGAAAATTGCGGGGTATTTTTCTGATTTTGGAGAGAGTAAAAAAGACGATAATCATGTGGCGGCTTTTAGATCAAACGGTAAGTTTGAGCTGTCCGGGTGTGTTGATCTTGACCAAGAAAGAGCGGCAGAGTTCAGCCATAGAGCGGGGATACCATACAGTAGCGATGATCTGAGTAAGGCGATCGCTAAGGTACGCCCAGATGTCATTTCGGTTGCGACACCTGACGAAACACACTTTGATGTGACGCTCAAGATACTTGAGGATTCAAGGCCGTTGCCGCGTATCATTTTTCTTGAAAAACCAGCCTGCAGAGACGAAAACGAATTGACTACGCTGCTTCAGCGATCGGCCGAAGCAAATATCCCAATCATCATTAACCAGTCTCGAAGATTTAGTCCGTTATACCAAAACCTAAGAGCCAGTTTCAGAAAAGAACATTTCGGCAGGCTGTTAAGAATAGATACCACCTACTACGACGGCTGGTGCCATAGCGGAGTACATTTAGTAGATATCATACGATATGTCTCAGGCTTGGAATTCGGAAATCTTGAGGTAGTCGAAAGAATTCGTGATGGGCGAGAGAGAGATTTTACCTATACCGTTAGAGGCGAGCTTGGCGCAGAAAAAATTTCGACGTGGTTTCATGGGTGGAATGGAAACTATTACCAGATATTTGATCTTGATTTTCGGTTCAGTATGGGCCGCTTGCGAATTAGTAACTTTGAAGAACAAGTGACCTGGGAAGAGATTTATCAGAATAGATCCGGAGAGAGAATCTTGCGGGCGCAACCAATAGACTTACTTGGCGCTAATGAGTCACCATTAAAAAACGGAGTCACAGCAATCCGCGAGTATCTGGATTCAAATCAGTCTGAGGTACTCGAGCAATGTCTGCTACAAGAGATAGGGCCAACCATGCGGGCACTTTGGCAACTGGCGCACGAGAAATGCAAATGAGGCAGATCGACCTTTCTCGCCCAGAATTAGCATTGAATGGCGGTACGCCCGTACGGCGCCGGCCATGGGCAGACAACTTTACGACGGGAGCAGAAGAGAAAGAAGCAGTAATGAGGGTGCTGGATTCGGGGTATCTTTCTAAGTTTGAAGGCTCGCACACACCAGACCCACCTTTTTCATTCTATGGCGGGCCGGAAGTGCAGGCGCTGGAAAGTGAATGGTGTGAGTACTACGGTTGTCGCCATGCGATATCCATGAATAGTGCGACATCGGGCCTTTTTGCGTCGATTGGGTCTCTGGGTTTGGGCTTGGGTGACGAAGTTATTGTTTCACCTTATACCATGACAGCATGCGCTCTTGCACCGCTGATTTATGGCGCTATTCCGGTCTTCGCAGACGTAGAAGAAACAACCGGGTGCCTCGACCCAGACAGCATAGAAAGAAATATTTCAAGTAGAACCCGTGCTATTTTGGTCGTTCATCAATTCGGGATTCCGGCCGACATGGACCGGATTATGGCGTTAGCAAAAAAGCATGACCTTAAGGTAGTCGAGGACTGTGCGCAGGCTCATAGTGCAGAATATCAAGGCACTTTCGTCGGGATGCTGGGACATATTGGGGTCTTTAGTCTCAACGTCAATAAGTCCATCCAGTCTGGTGAAGGAGGTGTATGCATCACCGCGGATGATGATGTTGCGTACCGTTTGGCCCTGATCAGAAATCATGGCGAGGCCGTGGTAGGCCCCGCCAATTATCAGAACATTACGAATATCGCGGGATTCAATTTCCGTTTAACAGAGCTTCAGGCGGCGATTGCGCGAGAACAACTAAAAAAACTAGAAGGACTTAACTGCCATAGATTGGAACTGGTCGAAGGATTATCAGGTAGGTTGCGTGACCATGCTTTTTTATATCCTCCTACGGGTCGGGATGGATGTAAGAGCACTTACTACGTTTATCCCATCAGGTTTGATCCTGAGAAAGTCGATATTACTCGTGAGCAATTTGTCTCTGCTGTTAACGCTGAGGGTGTGAAGTTCTACCAGGGCTATGTAGAACCCTTGTACCTTCAACCGCTGTATCAGAAGCAACAACTTCTAAAACATGGGTTTCCGTTTGCCGCCCCCGAAAACAGAGATCACAATGGCCGCTATGATCGAGGAATTTGCCCAGTAACCGAGTCGCTGTATTTCCGGAAAATGATCATAAACGAGCACGTTCGATGGCCCCAGTCCAAGCAAGATATCGATGACCTGGTGTACGCCATAGAGAAAGTGACGGGATAAAGTGCGGAAATGATCTGCCTACTCACCAGACATAATTCCTATATTGGCCGAGAGTATGCGGATTCGCTGATCCAATTTGGCTTGGAATTTGTCATCGCAGCGTTTGGTGATCAACCACCAATAGAACGTATGGAAGAAATCCGCTGTAGTGGCCACTGGACACCATTGGAGATAGGGAAGATCAGCGCAGCCAGAAAGATAGAACGATTTGCCTCAATTACAGACCCAAGATTCTATGAATTTATCCGAAACAACGAATACCAATTTGCGATCCAAGGTGATATTGGAGAAATAGCAGGAAGGAGTTTTCTGAATCTCTTTCCAAACGGCGTCATCAACTTCCATCCCGGTGACCTTCCAGACTATCGTGGTTGTAATGCCCCTGAATGGCAGATTCTGGAGGGTAATCCTGTGATATGCACCGCCCACCTATTGGATGAAGGTATAGACACAGGTCCAATCATTAAAAAAAAGGAGTTAGCGCTCAACTATGAGTCCTACAGCAAAATGAGAGC
>CAJWOI010000406.1 GCA_913044255.1 uncultured Alphaproteobacteria bacterium | reverse complement strand
GACCGTGATGCAACCGATACCTAAGCCACCTTGACATCATCCGGCTCATATAAGCGGACATTCTAAGGACCATCGAAAAGAGTCTGCCTATGACCCTTAGCGGACATCACGCAGTGTAATACACGCCCTGTGCATAAGCAGGAAAAATAGAAACCCTACTTAGAGTATTGATTTTAAACCAATATATGTAAGTTAACCCCGCACGATATACTTTTGGTTGGAATGAAATTTCATTCATGTCATCCTTTTCTAATAGTGAAGAAAACCCTTGGGAGGGGCTATGCGTTTGGTCACGTGGGCGGGGATTGCAATCTTTGCGATCTTGATAGTTGGTGGAGCACTATTTCTTTTTTATCCGGGCGAAGCTTCGAAAAGCACCGTGGTTCTCGACGACCGCAGCAATACTCGATCAACAAAAATTGAATCGGTAGGAACAACCGCTCCTAAGAAATCGCCCGTCAAAAAAATTACGACGGAGGCAATCTCCGACCAACAATCCATAAGCGGCGGAAAACGAGATGAGGGGGCAAGCTGGAACATCTTGATCGTTCTTTTGATCTTGGTAGTCGCTGCGCTTGTACTGTCAGTTTGTACAAATGTCTTGCTGTTCAAATGGCGCCGCAATGTCGGTGAGAGCCAAGTATCGATCGTACCGTCTGAGCTCGAAAATGTTCTCAATAAGTTAACCAATAGTCATTTGAAGGTGCGTGATCGGTTTTCCGACTTAATAAAGTTCCTTGGAAAACGAGAGGACGACACCGAAAAGCAGATATCCGAATTAATGGAGGCGTTCTCAGTTCTTCAAAATGCGTTGAGTGATAAGGACCGTGAAATTCAACGATTGAAGAAGGGGTATGATTCGGAGGTTTTCAGGCGATTTCTCATAAGGTTTATCCGGGTGGATAACGCCCTTGCAGATGAGATTGATGCTGCTGAAAATGACAGTTCGATAAACGTTCAGAGAATAACAGGTGTTCGCGATTTGCTTCGCGACGCTTTAGAGGATAGCGGCGTTTCTGAGTTCTCGCCCAGCATTGGAGAGAGTGTTAGAGAGGGCTTTGGTATTGCGGACAACTATAAGACCGTTCCGGCGGAATCGTCTGAGCAGGAATTAACAGTCGCCGAAGTTTTGGAACCTGGATTCCTTATCCGTACTCCGGAGGGGAAGGAGTGCATCAAACAAGCCAGGGTTACAGTTTTTGCTTCGGCGTTAGAGGAGGGGAACTGATGGCCAACTTAATCGGCATTGATCTTGGGACCACATTTTCAGCTGTCGGGACGTTGGATGAGACTGGTCGTCCTATCATCGTTCACAATCAGGAAGGCTCCAACATCACTCCGTCGGTAGTGAGCTTTTTAGGGCCGGCAAAGGTAGAAGTGGGAGAAGGGGCGAGGAGAGTCTTGGGAATCGACCAAGATACCATAGGGCGATTTAAACGGGAGATGGGAACGTCAAAGACCTATTCGGTTTTAGAGGAGGAACACACCCCAACCTCGTTAAGTGCGCTAGTTCTGAAAAAGTTAAAGGAAGATGCAGAGGCATCGATAGGAGACATTTCAGAAGCTGTCGTGACGATTCCGGCAAATTTCGCGAATGAAGCGCGTGAAGCGACCATGCACGCAGCTAAATCTGCTGGTTTACCCGTTAATTTCATTATTAATGAGCCGACGGCAGCGGCCCTGTTTTATGGCTTTCAAACTAGTGTGGAACTTGGCGGGAGCTACGCCGTTTATGATTTGGGGGGCGGCACTTTTGATATTTCGATTATTCAAGTTGCAGGTCAGGATATCGACGTCATGGCGACAAATGGGGTTTCGAGGTTGGGTGGTGACGACTTCGATGAAGCGCTTCAGAAGCTCGTGATGGAGAAATTCAAAGCTGAAACTGGTGAAGAACTCGACCCAAAAGATTTTACGAAGAACCATGCGGAGGAAGAAAAAAAGACGCTCTCTAGACGAGAGCAATGTTTGGCGTATGTGTCCTCCCGGTCAGGGCGGGTAAATATTTCGATTACTCGCATCGAATTTGAAGAAGCTATTTCCTCGTACATTGCACAGACGGAAATGCTGTGCGAGAGCGCTCTAGATGAGGCAGGTCTCGAACCTTCTGGCGTCAACGGTGTATTTTTGGTGGGCGGCAGCACCCGAATCCCGTGCGTTCGTGAGAGTGTCCAACGTATATTCGGTCAAGAGCCGATAGCCTCGGCCAACGTCGATGAAGTGGTTGGATTAGGTGCAGCTCTTTACGCAGCGTTTAAAGGCGACCGGTCTCAACTCAACCCGATCCAGAAGCAGTCTATCGATAAAATCAAAGTAGCCGAAATCACGAGCAAATTCTTTGGAACACTTGCGGTGACGGAGGATGCAGCAAGGGGAGGTCTCAAGCACGCCAACAGTGTCCTTATCAAGAAAGGCGAAAAGATTCCCTATTCTACCACGCAGTCATTTTTCACCATGTATGACGGGCAGGAGGGCGTTAGCTGCGAAGTGACTGAATCCAATTCACCAGAGACAGACCCGCGCTTTGTAAATGTTATATGGAAGGGTGATCTGCCGCTTCCGCCAAATCGTCCGGAAGGACAAGAAATCAAGATCACTTATGAGTATGACGAGAATCAAATTATGCATTGTTCGTTCGTCGATGTGGAATCCGGGAAGGAAACCAAAGTCGATTTAGACAGGGGTTCGGGCACGACCACCGGCGACGACGATATAGATAAATTTACGGTGGAATAAAATGGAAGCGATCGGCGTTTTAATTCTTGTCTTCATCGGTTGGATAATTGTTTCGAGGGTCTTGGGTGCAGGTGCGAGAACCGCACGGGCTGCTGCAAAATCCGTGGTTGGCAAAGGATCGTTTTCGGAGAACATGAACCTCGAGTTTCGAGGCATAGGACCATTCGAGATCCGCACAGTTGAAGACCAAATTGGAGAGGAGGGAACTGGTGCAAAGATAATCAAA
>CAJWOI010000405.1 GCA_913044255.1 uncultured Alphaproteobacteria bacterium | reverse complement strand
CCCGACATTCCCAAAGCCTCGTCGAGTCCCTGAGCCCGTCCACATGATGGGGTAAATATCCAGTACACCAACGAAGGAATTTATTATGTCTACGATCATTCTTCTAATCGGAGCTTTTGATGTAAAAGGAGAAGAGTACGGCTTCGTAAAAGGGCAAATAGAGAACCAAGGCTGCAGTGTGCTCGCCATGAATATCGGGGTCTTAGGTGACACGGATTTGTTTACAACCGACATTCCCAATGCGCTGGTTGCCAAGGCCGGCGGAGCGGATATTACAAAACTTCAGAAAGACAAAGATCGGGGTAAAGCCATGGAAACCATGGCCAAAGGAGCCGCCGCACTGACCAGACAATATTTTGATGAAGGGAAATTTCACGGCGTACTCGGTATGGGTGGAAGTGGTGGAACCAGCGTCATCTCAAGCGCCATGCGAGCTTTGCCGATTGGCGTGCCCAAAGTATTAGTCTCGACAGTGGCAGCCGGTGACACCACCATTATTACAGGGGTCAAGGACATCACCATGATTCCCTCCATT
Source organism: uncultured Alphaproteobacteria bacterium (assembly GCA_913044255.1). Classification (GTDB taxonomy): domain Bacteria; phylum Pseudomonadota; class Alphaproteobacteria; order UBA7887; family UBA7887. Next base: position 2,436 of record CAJWOI010000405.1, on the reverse strand, counting down.
GTTGATGTCGCTGGTATCAATCCGATCAGCGAGAAAGTTTTTAAGGAAGCCGTCGGCGCTATCTGCGGCATGACAAGAATGGATTATTCTCTCAGCGGTGAATCCAAGCCAGTGATCTGCGCCAGCATGTTCGGAAATACCACGGACTGCGTGAATATGTGCCGCGAATCGCTGGTTGAAAAGGGATACGAAGTATTGGTGTTTCACGCTACAGGCACGGGCGGCCGTACTATGGAAGGTTTGGTTGATGATGGGTATGTAGACGCCGTTTTGGATATCACTCCAACAGAATGGGCTGACGAGATTTGCGGCGGTGTATTTAGTGCGGGCCCCGACCGACTGGCAGCACCCGGCCGTGCCGGGATACCCCACTTGATTGCCCCCGGATGTGTGGACATGGCCAACTTCGGCCCGATCGAATCGGTGCCAGAAAAATATAGTGATCGACAGTTATATGAATGGAATCCGAATGTGACATTGATGCGAACCAACGTTGAGGAAAATAGAACTATGGGGAAGATCTTCGCGGAGAAAGCCAACGCTTCCCAGGGCCCGGTGGCTTTTCTTTTGCCAACCCGCGGTGTGTCTATACTGGATAGCGACGGGGATCAATTTTGGTTGCCTGAAGCCGATCGAGCGATGTTTGATGCAATTAAAGAAAATCTCAACCCGCGAATTGAAGTAGTGGAATTGGATGCGAATATTAATGATGCTGCTTTTTCAGAAACAGCAGTCGACATGCTGTTGGCGCTTATGCCTCCCGGCAGGACTTAATAAGCAATCGAACGGAGCAAGAGTATGGCTTTTACAAGACAGCAAGTAATTAATCGCCTTCGTGCGAGCATAGACAAGGGAGTGCCTATAATCGGTGGTGGTGCGGGCGCTGGAATTTCCGCAAAATTCGAAGAAGCCGGTGGAGTTGACTTGATTGTGATCTATAACTCCGGACGCTTCCGGATGGGTGGTCACGGCTCCCTGGCGGGTTGTATGCCCTACGGTGATGCCAATGCCATCGTCATGGAAATGGCCTTTGAAGTACTGCCTGTAGTGAAAAATACACCCGTTTTAGCTGGCGTCTGCGGAACAGACCCCTTTCGGATGATGGACGTGTTCCTCAAACAGGTTATCGATGTCGGCTTCTCAGGAGTTCAAAACTTCCCCACGGTGGGACTCTGCGACGGGATGTTCCGGCAAAACTTGGAAGAAACCGGGATGGGATTTGGCCTTGAGGTCGATATGATTCGGCAAGCCAACCAACTGAATCTGTTCACTACACCCTACGTTTTCAATATTGATGAAGCAAAGGCTATGGCCAAAGCTAATGCCGATGTCGTGGTGGCTCACATGGGCTTGACCACTAAAGGTTCGATCGGCGCGAGTACCGCATTGACCCTGGAAGAAGCACCGAGCAAGGTACAGGAACTTTGCGACGCCGCTAAACAAGTAAATCCGGATATTGTGTGCCTCTGTCATGGTGGACCAATTTCCATGCCAGATGACGCCGAATACGTCTTAAAAAACACCGAGGGGGTGCATGGATTCTATGGCGCCTCAAGCATGGAGCGCTTGCCTACAGAAATCGCTATCACAGAGCAAATGAAAGAATTTAAAGCAATCCAATTCTAGGTGTAAGCTTCAAGCTGAAAGGTTTCCAGTTCTATTGGGCAGTAAAACTTGTCGTTGTTAGATTGCTGGGACTCATTGTAAGTCAATCGTAATGGTCCTTCTGGCGCTTGAATCGCGTCGATGGTTTCTAATGAGCATACGCCAATTTAGCTGATGACAGCGTACAATAGAATGAAATCATTCAGAGAAAAGTGATGCGGTTTGCGTGTGACACCGGGGGTACGTTTACCGACCTCATTGTTGAAGACAGCGACGGCACGCTCTCCATGTATAAGGCGCCGACCACGCCTGATGATCCCGTACTTGGCGTGCTGCAGTCGCTCAAACTGGCATCGGAAGACCGAAATATCTCCCTATCTAATTTATTGAGTTCCGGCGAGATGTTCATTCACGGAACCACCCATGCGACCAACGCAATTGTCACTCAAAATACAGCAAAAACAGCCCTCCTGACCACCGCAGGCCATCCCGACATATTGGTGCTAAGAGAAGGCGGGCGTATTGAACCCTTCAATTTCTTAGTTCCTTATCCGGCACCCTATGTACCTCGCTCACTTACATATGAGATTCCTGAACGCATTGATAGTCTTGGCAACATCGTAACGCCACTGAAAGACGGTGCTGTTCTTGCAGCTATTGAAGAATTGAAACGCCAGAATGTTGAGGCGATTGCAGTTTGCTTTTTATGGTCAATCACCAACTCAACTCATGAGCTGCGCGTGGGTCAACTTCTGTCTGCGAACCTGCCCGATGTACCCTATTCTCTTTCCCACGCCTTAAACCCAACTCTGCGGGAATACCGGCGGGCTT
>CAJWOI010000404.1 GCA_913044255.1 uncultured Alphaproteobacteria bacterium | reverse complement strand
CGGCAATGACCGCATCCCATTCTTCTTCGGTCATATTGACCAACATACGATCACGCAAGATGCCTGCGTTGTTCACAACAATATCAAGTTTGCCAAACGTGTTGATTGCCATATCAACCATGTTTTTTGCGCCATCAAAATTACTGACATCGTCGCCGTTTACTACAGCTTCCCCACCAGAAGCATTGATTTCGTCAGTCACCTGCTGCGCAGGAGAAAAATCTATGCCGCTGCCATCGACAGCGGCCCCGAGGTCGTTGACAAGGATCTTGGCGCCCGCTCTCGCTAACTGCAGTGCATGCTGTCTGCCGAGTCCGCGCCCGGCCCCTGTAACGATCGCGACCCGCCCCTCACATAATCTAGACATGAAAACTCCTCTCTTGGTGAAGGCCTGAAAACAATTGTGAACGTTGCACTATCCACGCGACACGAGTTCAGCTTCATTTGCCGCCCAATCGATGGCGTCGTCGAAGGATTCTCCCCCCTGCGTAACACGCGCAACAAGACTTGGGAGAAGCGTCTGAGCATAAACTATCGCAGCTTCGATGCTATTTAATAACGGTGCGCTTCTGGGAGCAAAACTCTAACCCACAGACTAAAAGTCAGGTTCTTTTCCTTTAATACCGGTGATGTTATATAATTTTTTGACACACAATATGATACGATATTTTAATATATTATGATATTTAACTAGTGTTTTACTTTAAATATTTAACAGTCTAGCTAGAGCCACACTTGCATGACGTAATCAAACGGTCCTTCAACATTCACCAGATCGACCCTTTGGAGTTTAATTTTGTAGCCCGAATCCACCGTCTTCAATGTGTGGGTGTATTTGCCACCAAAATAACGCTGGTCGTCCAAACGGTATTCCAACATGTGGAAGCGGGATGATACGACAACTTCACCTTTAGCCACATCTTCACTTTGGATAATCACATTTGAGATGACATGACTTGTGCGATGACCCGCTGCTTGGGAGTGGGCGTAGGGGTGTTCAACACGACGTATACGCATATTCATCAAATGGTAATCTTCATAGAAAATATTTGGCTGCCCTTCCCCAATTTCTTGGTCCTTTGAAGCCGGCATCCAATATATGCCGTCATCGGTGAAAAGATCGAGCCACTCCTCCCAACGGCGTTCATCAAGAACTTCAGCCTGAAAATAAAGAAAAGTTTCTACTTTCCGCTGGGTTCCGTTCGAAGAAATTAAAATATTACTTTTTGGCATGATGCCGAAGTTTCCCTACTGTGGTCATGCTGACATATAATCCTTCCAGGCAGCAAACATGTTTCTCATTGGTTGTTCACTCATGCCGGTTACGGAAGTAGTTATACCTTCCTCTATCGGGTCCTGACCGAAGTTGCGATGGAAACTTACCCAGTCCCCACCCCCTTCTAGCGAAAGACCATCCTGACACGCTCGGAAGTTATTCAAGTCGTCCGCATTCACCATCGTCGATGGTGAATTCACATGATAATAATAAGCAAGGGATCTCTCATAAATACCTTTAGGTGCACCCTTAAGTCTAAAGTGCCAAATCTCCGTGAGCGTCTTGTTTGCAGCTAGAGGCCGAACTGCCCGTAGTTGTTGTAAGGGAGGTTGAACCGACAGGCATGGATAAACCAATACATGATGGATATTCGTTGAAAGAATTTCCTCCATCCTTTCTGCACCGTAAGCATCTACCAAAACTTTCTCATGGGAGATCGTGACTGGATCTCGAGGTCGTAGGCCCATATACCCGGCCAAGACAGTGTGACCATAAGGATACCCAATTGTGTCAAGTGCATCCCACTTCTCATATGGTAGTGAGAAATCAGCTAAAAATTGATAACCAATAGGCGGGTCTTCACCGTGTCTTTGCTTAAAAATTTCCTGTTCTTGCTTTGCAGCGTCACCGGTGGAATGGTGAGTAATGGACGGATGCACAGCATCCAATTGGTTTTCTAGGAAAATTTTCCAATTAGAGTGCTGGACGATTCGGAAACAGTTCATCACAATTTCGCATTCACCTTCCGGGGAACGATTGCAAATATCATCGAATGCTGCCTTTGCTCCTTTCCCCAACCATTCCTCCAAGCCTTCGCCGTCATCAGATAAACTAGCAAAAATAAAACCACGGTAGGAATCCTGTCTCTCGGCGCGTTTCATTTGAAGTTGAGGATCCGTTAAATCGACAATCCCTTCATATCCCTGTTTCATAGGAACGTTGCGTAAGCTGCCATCCATATTGAACTGCCATGCGTGGTAAGGACAACGAAATACCTTCGGAATGTTTCCGTGTAAATTATTGCAGATCAGCGATCCTCTATGCGGGCAGCGGTTGTACAACACATGCACCTTCCCATCTTCGCCGCGACATAAAATTACGCGCTCCCTTCCAATCCAAGTTGTCCAATAGTCTCCTGGATTAGGTACCTGGCTTTCATGCCCAACATATATCCATGATTTATAAAATATTTTCTCGAGTTCTTTTTCAAACACCTGTTCATCTGCATAACAGGCCTTGTGCACTCGTTCGGGCTCGACGAGTGAATCAAGTATGGAATAATCATCTAAAGGCATGCGCCCTCCGAGAGTTAACCGGTCTAACGTTCTTCTGAGCCTCTAATTTAGGAAATTCTCTACAAAAAATATACCTGTGTCCAAATACCCGAAATTTTCTCTACAACAAGCCCCCAACCATTTGAGCAAAACCCAGCCCAAGCCCCGATCTCAGCTACTGCCCGTGATCATAGCGGTCCGATCAATCGCTACTGCAAACTGGTTATCAAATTACGAGCCCGAGCCTCTGGGCAATGGGCCGTGGTGCGTGATAACCGGAATACTCTCTCCGGAAACTGATCAAAGTCCTAAACCAGTGCTCAATGTTCCCACGAACGTTCCCATATGAACGCAAGGAACTTGCCGTTTCCTGCTAAGTCATTGAAATAATGGTGCGCGCTACAGGAATCGAACCTGTGAC
>CAJWOI010000403.1 GCA_913044255.1 uncultured Alphaproteobacteria bacterium | reverse complement strand
CCCAGAATAAATCACCGTATACCACCAATACTTGGTGGAGTTGTGTGTAGTTGGGGGGCAACAGGGCTCTCAAACGTTTTTCGGCGCAATTATGAGTTGTATGTCCAGGAGCATAGCCTGCATTAGAGGCATTTTTGCAACAAATGTGTTTAACAAGACCAAGTGATGCACACGTATCGTTTAAATCTTGTATATAACTATAATATCGAGTCCTCAGTGTTGGCGGGCGTATTTTGTTCGCCGCGTTGGCGAGGCGATTAGTTGAAGTCGTAATTTGTTGGGAGAGGCTGCGGTGGGCGGCGTGTGTTCTCGTTGTGTCTTTGTTGTGGTGGCGCTGATTTTTGGCGTAATTTTGGCCGATGGACCTTTGGCCCAGCCGGAGCTTGTCCATGCCGGTAAAACTGATGCTATTCTGTCTGACCCGATGATTATAAATTGGGGAGATACTATAGGGCACAATGCCGGTATGGAGTCTGAATTTGGTGGCACTAATTATCAGATAACCGATTGGATAGTTGGCGGGTTAAGTGTGTTAGAAACAAGCCATACCAGTAAGGTTGGCGCATACGACATGCGTGGTTTTACGGTAGCTCCATACGCCGATCTCATCATTAATAATTATTTATCAGTAGACATGAGTGTGAGCTACAAACACTCCAACAGTGTACCCGATCAAACTTCTGGGAGCGTCCAGTTATCGGAGGTCACAAAAGATTCGGATAGTGTTTGGAACTGGTTTTCATCAGTCAATCTTAATGCGTACTATAGTGTCAATAAACTAAACCTACATGGTCGGATTGGTTACATGCGATCGGATGGAAAAGAGCGCAGCGCGATGGGTAGCGATGCAAATTTTGACAATCGTGATGCTCTAGATTCCGGACGGCAATTGATTGATGCCCAGGTTGGTCTTGCATACGGAAGGATTGAGCCCTTTATTGTAGGCAGATACGAATACAACAGTGTTCGTACTGATGGTGGGTTTGGGATAGGACAAGATGCGCAGGGTGGCCATCAAGACGGTCTTAAGTTTGGGGGCGGTGTTAGATTTGTGTTTGGCGAGTGGCTCACCGGTGGGATCGTTGGGTCCAGAAATGTGGACCATGAGGATGCAGAGTCTACTAAATTACAAGGGAACATTCGCATTAGCTTCTGATACGTCATGTTTCATAGAAAGAATATTTCAGTAAATTCCTGCCAATATTGCTTCGTCTTGAAGCCGGTTGTTGTTCCGCGTGAACAACGCTCCGCTTTGCTGGAACGAGATTATTCACGGAGGGGTTGGTTGTGCGGATGACCCTAATGACTTCCTCAGTTTATCGAATTGACCCATTCATAGTGATTCCAGATGTTGTAGCGGGGTATTTATAAATTAATCAGATCGTTGTTCGGCGAAATTACTCAACGTCGTACCAGGTATACATGACAGTTTGTTTTTGCATTTCGTGGAGAGCGACCAATAGTATGGCAAATATAAGAGTGCCGTTGAGCAGATATATTCCATGTTCATAAGTAGTTATAAGGGCTTGTTGGCTGAATGGTTTAATAACCGATGATAGGAAGCTATTCATCGACATATCTTGGATAAGAGCTCTAAAATTCGGAGAGATGTACGGTAACATCAATAGACTAGCGGATGGGACGATCCATCGCAGCACCCGTCTGTATTGCCTGCGGAAGGCCAACATCGCAGAAAAGTAAAAAATGGCGGTTGGTAAATCCTGGCTAAGCAGATGTGCGTGATGAGAAGTGGCAGCCGTTACGCCAAAAATCTTGATGGCTATGTCGTGGGCCCAAACCGCATGCAGTTGTGTCATTCGATCTACTGTTAAATAAATCAAAATAAATACCGCCGCATACCAAAATGCTGAAATTTTCTCTTCAGTTTCGAAACTAAAAATCACGAGCCCTGCCAGGCAACTGCCGGCAATCAATTTTAGTGTTAGATAAGTTCCCGGAATTGTGTTTTCTGCACTTAAATCAAGCAATCCTAACCAATTCGCTAAGGAAAATTTATAGGACTCCGGCAGCGTTCCCAATAAGTATGAAGCAGAAAACAGCATATCTAGTGTCAGAAATATTGCTAGGATAACACCAATATCTCTTTTGCTTAAGCCGAGTCGTACGTTGGCAAACTGGTGCCTATGTAATACTTTAACACGGCTTTCCTCTGGTTTTTGAAAATTCAGCATTCTAAAAATTTACAGCGAATAAACATTATTTACAGGAGTCAAGGCATGGAAAGAAACTGTGACACAGTGTAGCCGCATAGCCATAAGTTTCCAGGTCGTTTATGTTATTTTAAGGGTTGTAGAAATCACGGATGATTCCTTTTGCTTATTTAAGGAATAGAAGCAATTGAATTAATATTTGGCAGATATCTTTCCTGGGGCCCTACTTTTATGAATTTAGTAGAACAATTGTATTTTAGGTTTGGCAGGACCTCTTTTTTTCCGATCGAGTTTTCTAGCGTCTGTAGAAATTTATTGAGAAGGTGTAGGCTGCTTAACGCGTTTGTTTATATCTTGAATCGCTGCCACGAGCGCGCTTCGGATAAGAGGTTCGGCGGCAGAATGACCTGATCCCGGGACGATACGTAGCTCAACGTCAGGCCAACGCGCCGCCAATTGAACAGCAGATTTGGGTGGACAAAGTAAGTCATAACGACCTTGTACAATAATGCCAGGAATTCCAACTAAATTGTCAGCGTTATCAAGCAACTGACCTGGAACCAAAAAGCAATCTTGGCTGATGTAGTGCCACTCAACATATGGCGTATTTGGGCCCGCATTATCTTTGGTTGCCGTACTTTCAAACAATCGGTCGGGCAATATCAGCGAATCCGGATCAAGTACTGATAATGAGCTTTCGAACTTATTCCACGTCTGAGCGGCTGGTAGATGAATGCGTGGGTCTGGGTCGGATAGGCGGGCACCGTAGGACTCGATTGGATCCTCTCTCTCTGATGGACTTAGTAAGG
>CAJWOI010000402.1 GCA_913044255.1 uncultured Alphaproteobacteria bacterium | reverse complement strand
CATAGGAAAGAGTGGAGCTAAATCGTCGGGGCCAATTGGCTGTCCGGTGCCCGGATGCAGCGGCGGCGGCGGCGGCGAGGGCAGGTCCGCTGTCAGATTATACCAGTCTTTCGGAATTTGATTTTCCGGCAGCGTGAATTTTACTGTATCCGACATCGTTGAAGTCTCCCTGGGCGGATGCAAATTACCGCCGTTTGTTGCCTGCGTTGCTGAAGTATTGCGCATGGCACACTAGAGAGCAATTTACGGAACTTCTAACTAACGCTCCTATTGTGGAGAACAGTCCTTGAGCGCTCATGGCACCAAAACCAAAAGGCACATATTTTGAGAACAACATCCCCATCGTTGATGGTGATGTTTTCCTTTCCACTCCCACAAGCGCTCAATCTACACGACACCCTAACTCGTTATCACAAAGATGAAGCGGAGTTTCATAGCGTATAAAAAGAGAGCCGCTTTCCTCTTGGTTTTTTAGATTTTTTTGTCAGTTTTTTTCAAAAACAGTTACATCGACTTAGGGTATTTTAGATGAATGGTGTGACAAAATTTCCCACTTGGTACCCACTTTTTCTAAAACAAATGTAAATCGTGCTGAAACTGTGCTGAGTCTTTCGTCCTCATATAATTCAAAATCATAGTGTCCATTGGAAATTACTACAGATCCATTACAAATTTCCTCACATACAATGTATTTAAGTTTAACGTTCGGGCGCAGTTTAACAAAATAATCAAAATATTCTTTAATACTATTTCTGCCCTTTCGCACCGTTCCGTCGGTTGTTCCCAATAAAATGGCTTTTTCTTTATACAACAAGACTATGTGACTGGCGTCATTGGATAGTACCCTTTTTATCCACTCTTGAACAAATTCAGTTGGGGTTTGCATGCCAGTATCATTCATGGTTAGTTTTCTTGAGCTCCGAGAAATTATAGGGGTCTTCAAGCCTTAAAAGGGTGGTCTCAACGCAAAATATCACGTGTTGAGGGCAATCCAGTTTTCAGACCGTCCCGCGAGACGTTAGGGTATGTTATATAAGTATTATCCTAAAATCTGCAAAACCTATGAGAAGGTGATTCCTATTGAATAGGTTTGTTTTTTTGCGGTTATATCTTGTATCCTGACAAGCTGCCAAACAATTGCAGATAGAGCAAACTCGGGACCGGTATGGAACAGCCATTTTCCATTTCAAGGTTAGTCTAGTACGGCCACTTTTACTGGAAAAGTTGATCGCACCATCGTCTCTTTCGGCTGGACTAGAACTAGTCTTGCCAAGGCCGAACATCGACTTCGAAAGTCCAGCTACTTTTTGGTTGGCGGTGGACTTGATAATATAAATCGGCCAACGCTTCTGTCGAAACCAGCCCATCTTCCTCTGCCGCTTTCTCAGGTTCCAATTTGCGCATTCGCTGGTTATTAATCATGCCCTCGATGACAAAATGGGAAATATGAATTCCTTTCGGAGCCAATTCCCGTGCCATGCTCTGGGCAACGGCCCTAAGTCCGAACTTACCGACCGCAAAAGCAGCTTGTTTGGACCCAGCTGTCCGACTGGGCATACCACCAGTAAACTGTATGGTACCGCGACTGCGTGGCACCATGAGGCGAGCAGCTTCCCGACCCACGATCATGCCGCCCAAGCATGATGTACGCCACGCGTTTTGAAATTCTTCGGTAGGCATATCCAAAATGCTCGACAGATACCGTAAAGCGCCGACATTAAATATGGTAATTTCCACTTGCCCCACGTCGGCTTCGACGCGGGAAAATAGACGGACTACATCCTCTTCTTTTGTGGCGTCGACGCTGAAAGCCATAGCCGTTCCGCCAGAATTCTCAATTTCGTGGACCAATGGAGCCAGTCTTTTGGCATCACGGGCAGCCATAGCAATGGGGTGACCGGCTTCGGCAAAACGTCGGCAAAGCGATGCACCAAGCCCTTCCCCGACACCGACGATTACCGTTACACCTAATCCAGATATTGTTTGGGCCACACATAAGTTCCTTAACTATTTTGAACTAGAGTAAACCATGACCCGATAAGCATCTACCGCAGTCGTTTTAGTGAATACGGCTATTATGGCGACGTGAGGGGCTAAGAGTGCCCATGAAGCAACCGAAGATCGCGTCTCGAAGGATGTGAGGCGAAGCGCCTCAGTTCATCGCCTCTTCGAGGGCTTTTTGGTCAGCGAGCCAGCGTGTTTCTGCGGCGTCGAGTTCTTTTTTCAGGCGGCCGATGGCGCGCTGCAGAGACTGTGCTTCGTCGGGCTCGTCGTGGTAAAAATCAGGGTCCTTAAGCTTTTCCAGCATCGCCGCTTTTTCCTTGTTCAGGCGGGTGAGTTCGGCCTCGGCATTGCGCGCCGCCGTGCGCAACTTGGTCAGCGACTGGCGTTGCTTGGCGGCGACGCGGCGCTGTTCTTTTTTGTTAGCCTTCGCCGACCCGTTGGTGAATTTTTCGCGATCCTTGGTAGGCTGTGCTACCTGCGCTTGATCGAGCAACAGACGGCGGTAATCTGCCATGTTGCCGTCGAACGTCCGCACCCGGTGATCGGCGACCAACCAGAACCGGTCCACTGTCAATTCTAGTAGGTGCGGGTCATGGCTGACCAACACCACGGCGCCGGGAAAGCGGTTAATCGCCTGGATCAGGGCCTCGCGCGAGACTATATCGAGATGGTTGGAGGGCTCGTCGAGCAGCAGGATGTGCGGCTTGGCTAGGGCGATCTGGGCGAACAGTAGGCGCGCACGCTCGCCACCGGAGAGCTGGCCGATGGTGCCCAGCGCCATGTCTTGAGAAAATCCGAAAGCCCCCAAATGACGGCGCACTGCTTCCGGCGTGTCCTCGGGCCGCTTGTCGGCGATGGCGGTGACCGGGGTCATGGAGAGATTGAGTTCGTCGGTTAGGTCTTGGGAGAAATAGCCGACCCGCAGTTTCGACGATCTGGTGACCTCGCCAGACAATGGCGACAAAGCCCCGGCCAATAGTTTGATGA
>CAJWOI010000401.1 GCA_913044255.1 uncultured Alphaproteobacteria bacterium | reverse complement strand
CACGTTTAAAGGTGACCGACAGGTCTTTAACGGCTGTATCAACACCGCGTGCAACAAAGTTTGCGCCGGCGCCTAGTGCGAGCACACACGGTAAAAATGGAGAATCTATTGAACCTGAAGGAGACGATGGAGATCGTGTGCCAGGCCTTGAAGTTGGCGAATATTGACCCTTTGTTAGTCCGTATGTCTCATTATTAAAAAGTAAAATTTGGAGGTTTACATTGCGGCGCAGTGCATGCATGAGATGATTCCCACCGATGCTCAACCCATCGCCGTCCCCTGTGATAATCCAAACATCTAGCGCGGGGTTGGTAAGTTTTATCCCCGTGGCAAAGGCCGGTGCGCGCCCGTGAATAGTGTGAAAACCATAAGTTGACATGTAATATGGGAGCCGGGATGAGCAGCCGATCCCGGACACAAAAACGGTATTTTCACGTTGTGCACCTTCCTCGGAAAGGGTTCGTTGCACTGCCTTGAGAATCGCGTAATCTCCGCACCCTGGACACCAACGGACCTCCTGATCTGAGGCAAAATCATTTGGTTTTAAATTTTCGATTCTTGGCGTAGCAGTCATTTCTTATTTCCAAGCTTGGCGCGAATTGCGGACGCAATTTCCTTCACCTTGAAGGGTTGACCGGTAACCTTATTGAGCCCCTCTGCCGGCACGAGATATGCACTTCGTAGCAGTTTAACCAACTGACCCGAATTCATTTCCGGGACCAAGATGTTTTTGTAACCAGAGAGAAGAGTAGCCATATTTTTGGGCATCGGATTAAGGTGGTTAATGTGAATGTGCGCTACTTTTAGACCTTCCTCATTTACTGCATGCACTGCCTCTTCAATGGCGCCATATGTTGATCCCCATCCGACAACCGCTAAGGGTCCTTCCGACGACCCCGAGGATATCTCCTGTAATGGCAGCTCGTCGGCAATGCCGGCAATCTTTGCTGCACGAACTTCCGTCATCCGTTGATGATTTGTAGGATCGTACGAAATATTGCTGGTGGAGTAGTCTTTCTCTAATCCGCCAATGCGGTGTTCCAGGCCAGGTGTGCCTGGAATAGCCCACGCACGGGCGAGAGTTTCTTCGTTCCGCATAAACGGGTGAAAGCCATTCGGATCGGTATGAAATTCTACCGGGAATGTTTGGAGGCTTTCGATATCAGGGATGAGCCACGGTTGAGAAGCATTGGCTAAATAGCCGTCCGTCAAGAGAATGACAGGGGTCATGTATTTTGTGCCTAGCCGTATTGCCTCAATGGCCATCGCGAAGCAGTTGGCTGGGGAATGAGCTGCAAGCACAACTAAAGGGGTGTCCGCGTTTCGCCCATGGACTGCTTGGAATAAATCCGATTGTTCGGCCTTAGTTGGCATGCCGGTTGATGGTCCTGATCGCTGAGAGTTGACAACAATGAGGGGTAGTTCTGCCACAACCGCAAGGCCTATTGCCTCAGTTTTAAGAGCAACACCAGGGCCAGCACTTGAAGTTACTCCGATCGATCCAGCATAAGATGCTCCTATCGCCGCACAGGCCGCGGCAATTTCATCTTCCGCCTGAAATGTCACTATGCCTTGGGCTTTCAGTCCCGCCAAAATATGCAAAAGATTGGAGGCGGGAGTGATGGGGTATGACGCAAATACTAATTTTAGTTCCGCCAAGTGGGCTCCTGCTGCAAGGCCCCACGCCAGAGCTTCACTGCCCGTAACTGCCCGGTATTCGCCAGGTGCAATTTCAGCTGGAGGTACGGCGTAGCCTTGGCCCAAATCTTGCAACTCAGCAGTTTCTCCATAGGCATGACCCGCGTTAAGCGCTGCTATGTTGGCCTCGGCCATTTTTGAGTGATTTGCAAATTTCTGTTGCAACCAGTTGATGGTTGGCTCCCGGTTTCGGTCGTACATCCACATCATTAGGCCGAGCGCCCACATGTTCTTACAGCGCAGCGAGTCCTTTTGGCTGAGGCCAAAAGGTTTGACCGCTTCTTGAGTGAGTCGTGACATATCTAATGCAAAAACGCGGTAACCCTCGAGTGACTGATCTTCAACAGGATTGGTGTGGTAGCCTGCCTTGCGAAGATTTTTTTGGCTGAAGGCATCTTGGTCAATGACAATCATTCCCCCTGGATCCAAGTCAGGAAGATTAACTTTCAGTGCGGCTGGATTCATTGCAACGAGCACCTCGGGCTCATCTCCTGGCGTAAGAATAGGCTGTGCCGAAAAATGGACCTGAAATGCAGATACGCCGAATGTGGTTCCAGCGGGAGCTCTAATTTCCGCTGGATAGTCCGGGAAAGTTGCAAGATCATTTCCGACAATCGCGCTCGACAGACCAAATTGGCTGCCAGTAAGCTGCATGCCATCTCCGGAGTCTCCCGCGAATCGTATGACTACGGAATCGCGAGTCTCGCGTTCATTTTTTGGCGTTTTGTCGGAGCTGCGTAAGCTACCTTCCATCAATCATGTCATCCAATCGCGGTGCTTATTTATGGGCAATAGCTCTTGATGCCGGCCTGGAATCAGTTCCGAAAATTCAGCCACAGGGGGGCAAACTGGGTCTCCCAGGTCGTTTACGCGCATATGACCATGGCCCGCCCAAAGACGCCGTCATGTCTAAAGGAATTTATATTGGTGCTATCGTGCTTTGCGATCATTTTGGTGTAGGCTTCAGGGTTACCTTGAAACTACCAGTCGGTTGCTTCTAGCCACCATCTGCCCGCCCACATTTGGTATGCCACGCGCCGGACTGGTACCACGTGCGAGTGATGGTGTCCATACCTAGTACGACGAATTGGTAAAGTTGGCCATGCAACGCACATTACGCTGTCTAATGACATGTGGGAATTACATGTGAAATCAGTATTCGGCTTTGCTCCGATGGTCAACTTAGGTATCAATAGGGTCTAATATAGAATGCTATGGGGGAGTTCATGGACAATGCATTTGTTGAGCAGGCCGCAGGCCTGCTCCTAACGGCTCGCGAGGGGCATCAGAGAATAGAAGGTT
>CAJWOI010000400.1 GCA_913044255.1 uncultured Alphaproteobacteria bacterium | reverse complement strand
GTTTCCGCAGTTTCTATCTGCGATAGTAGCCCTTGCAACACATAAGTCTGGGTCGGGGGACACAGTATTAGCGTCGCTTCAGCACCGTATGCCGCAGCCAGTAAAAGCAAGTCCAGGCCGGCGGTTGTGACCTCATTTATACTGTAAGGCAGAACATTTGCAGGCAGTCCACGGCCGAACCGACCAATTGCGCCAAGGATTTCTTCTCCCGCGTGATCGTAGACCAGAAGCTTCGGCGATGTTCCGCCTGCAACAAGATATTGGCTTAACAAGACGCGTAAGCGCTCAAAGTCAACCGCGGGTCCGGGCACCGCGTGCGTAACAGCACCTGTTGGACAGAAGCTTGCGCATTGACCACATCCTCCACAAACGTAATTGTCTATGGAAACGCCCTCGCCATTACTTGCAATTGCTGCGTTCGGACAATTGTCGATACAGCGACTGCAACCAATCTTTTTACTGCGGCTGTGAACACACAGACCGCTGTCGTAATCAACATAACGAGGCTTGTCGAAAGTGCCAACAAGATCCACTAGTTCGAAAAGCGATCGTTGAACGCGCGCAGGATCATCTGGATCAGGTTTCAAATAACCGTCCCGTTTACTCGAAGAGGGAAACAGCGGTGCACGCTTGGACAGATCAAGGATTAGGTCTATTTCGATCTCTACCCCGTCTTGTCCATCTAAATATGATAGAAACGAACGTGCAGAGGGGTCGGCTGCAGCATAACCATCGAGAGATACTCGGAAAGCACCTAAGTGACCACTCGCGTGACTGATACGGCCACGGCAAATCTCCAGATCGTTAACCATCGGCGGCGCGACTTCTTCCGGAGCATCCAACAGCAGAATGACTTCTAGCCGCGTCGCTAGCTGGCGCGCAGCTTCCAGTGCAATCTCGTCACAACCGTATACCAGGGTCCGGCCCTGTGAGGTTAGTGTTACAGATGGTATCGGCGGTGTATCGACCGCCGCCGCGGATAATAACGCAGCAATTTTCGGTCCAGCACGATTTGCTTCTTCACCCCATCCAGCGTGCTCACGGATATTTACGGTACGGACAGCAACTTCTGAATCACGCTTCGCAGCTACTTCCTGGAACAAAGGTGCTTCCTGGGTACATCCAACAACAACTGATTTGTCCCCCAATGCGCCCTCAAAGTTAGCAATTTCACTTCGGCACAGGGATCGATTTACTTTAAAGGTTGTGCTTGCGCCGAAAGCCTTGCCCAAACTTGCGCTATCTATACGCAGCGTGCCGCCACAATCACAAACTAGAATAGTTTTCTCAGAAAGTTTCAAAATACACTACCCGCGGTTGTTCCTTTTCCCAGCATACACCTAGCCCAGGCCCTTGGAAGATGATGAAAACACTTTATTCCTGGACGCGTGGGCGCGATAGTAGGATCAATGAAAAAATATTTGGTCCAACCCGAGCCAGACAATCCAGCCCTGACTGAGCGCGTCGATGGCGTCGACCATACCAATGTGGCCATTAATACGCTTGTACCCGTCGAGCGCCCTCTGACTTTGTTCCTCAATAGCCAGGAAATCATTACAGTTATGACAATCGGCGACTTCCCTGAAGATCTCGCGCTTGGCTTTCTTTTAAACCAGAACATGCTGACTCATGAAGATGTGGTCACAGGCATTGAACACGAGCCCGATATTGATGTGGTGGTAGTGCGGACCAACCACGAAACGGATTATGAAGAAAAGTTAACTAAGAAAACGAGAACCTCCGGTTGCGCGCAAGGTACTGCCTTTGGCGACGTCATGGAAAAATTTGAATCCGTCGTACTCGAAGACACAACTCTCAAAACGTCCTGGTTATATACACTCAGTAAACAGATCAACACCACTCCAAGTCTTTACCTAGAAGCGGGAGCAATACACGGCTGTGTTTTGTGTGAACGTGACAAACCACTAGTCTATATGGAGGACGTAGGTCGCCACAATGCCGTTGATAAAATTGCGGGATATATGTACCGAAAAGGGCTGAGCGCGGACGGCAAAATACTGTACACGACCGGACGACTAACCAGCGAGATGGTCATTAAAGCAGTTCAAATGGAGATCCCCATCTTGATTTCACGATCTGGCTTCACCGCCTGGGGGGTCGAACTAGCACGCCAAGCAAATTTAACCCTAATCGGGCGAACAAAAGGCAAGCGATTTATTGCGCTGTCAGGCACTCATCGAATTGATTACGATGCTGATCCTGAGAAAATACCCACCGAACCTAGTCGCTTAAAGAGAAAAGCGAGCGAAAGGCACGATGCCGACTAAAATCGTGGGAACGCTTCTGGCCGGCGGCCGCTCAAGCAGAATGGGAGGAGGAGACAAGTGTCTGCAAAAACTCTGTGGTCAGACCCTACTGTCCCGCGTGATTAACCGAGCAAAAGATCAGGTCGGTCCTATGATCCTCAATGCCAATGGCGACCCTACCCGTTTCTCATCATACGGAATACCAGTAGTTCCAGATGTTGTGTCGGGATTTGCCGGACCGCTCGCTGGCGTTCTCACCGGCCTCGAATGGGCCGCCGAACATGTGCCAGATTGCGAATATGTGGCCACATTCGCAACGGATGCACCTTTCTTCCCCAGTGATTTAGTAGAAAAACTTCATAATTTAATTAAATTCGGAGCGGCACTTGTTTGTGCCACCTCTAATCAACACCACCATCCGGTGTTTGGCCTCTGGCCCGTGCGTGAACGCTCGGCCCTCCGGGATGCCATGACCGAGGACCATATCCGTAAAGTAGACGTCTGGACTTCTCGTTACAAACTTGGGATCGTCGACTTTCCTATCCAGCCAATAGACCCCTTTTTCAACCTCAACACTCCTGAGGATATGGCCCGTGCTGAGGACTTTTTAATCGATATAGAATAAAGTCGAGCGATAATGGATATCCAGGAACAAATTATGGTCGGCGTGGTTATGGAACGTCATGTAATCGACAATCCATGGCGACGCCATGAGTGGCACACGGTCGCCATTGTACC
>CAJWOI010000399.1 GCA_913044255.1 uncultured Alphaproteobacteria bacterium | reverse complement strand
GCCCGTGCCTCCAACCCTCCCGCCGCCGCCTTCGTGCAGGCGAATGAGGGGCACGCGATGGAGACATGCTAAATGTTCCGCGTAGATGCTCTTACGTAACCCTGAGGCATTTGGTGAGCCTCCCTTGACAGTGAAATCTTCGCCGCTCACGACGCAGGTACGTTCATGTATCTTCCCAAAACCTAGAATAAAGTTGGCTGGAGTAAAGGAGATCACTTGCCCGTCTTTGTCTCGTTGACTGGTGCCAGAAATTGGTCCCACCTCTTGAAAGCTGCCAGGGTCCAGAAGGGCTTCAATACGTTCACGAACAGTAAGCCGCCCCTTGGCATGTTGCCGACCCACGTTGTCCTGACCGCCCTGTTCAATCGCAAGTTTGCGTAAAGTCTTAATATTCTCGATTTCCGGTTCCCAAGTCATTTTTGTCTCCTGCTAGACTAGTTATCAGTACCGTGATCGGAGAGGAACGCCAAGCATAAGCAGGAGTAGGCAGAATTCTCTTTTGAGATACGTAATTATTATTTATGCCTTGAGTTACCACGAACATGTAACGCACCATATTGGCTGACTGGATGATATTTCGGCGAAAGACCCTATAAGTTAATGACAACATAGTTATTTGCAGGAGAGACGATGCCTGGACCACTAGATGGATACCGAATTATTGACCTAACTGGCAACGTCACTGGGCCACTGGCGACTATGATATTAGCGGATCAGGGAGCAGACGTAATAAAAGTCGAACTTCCGGGGCGTGGAGACCATGTTCGATCGGCCGGCAATCGTGTCCACAATATGCCATCGGCATTTCTCAACAACAATCGCAACAAAAGGTCAATTACAATTGACCTAAAAACAAAACGTGGCAGGGAAATATTGTTTGAGCTAGTGGATGATGCAGATGTTTTTGTGCAGAATTTTCGGCCTGGCGTGGCGGAGCGAATGGGTATTGGGGAGGAGGTGCTGCGGCCGCTAGTGCCAGATATTATTTATGTTTCGATAAGCGGATTCGGGGAAAAGGGACCCTACGCGGAAAGACCCGCGTACGATCCTATAATTCAGGCTTTGTGCGGACTGGCATCGGTGCAAGGGGGTAGTGACGATGAGCGGCCTCGTCTAGTACGAACAATTCTCCCCGATAAACTCACCGCGTTTACGGCAGCCCAAGCTATAACGGCCGCGCTACTCGCACGAGCAAACACTGGACGGGGCCAGCATGTACGGCTTTCGATGTTGGATACGTTGATAGCATTTATGTGGGCATCGGATATGGGTGCGCATACATTTGTTGGCCAATCGGAGAGAGATCAGCGACCTGCCAGTAGGATTGACCTTATCTACGACACGGCAAATGGATACATCAGCGTTGCTGTAAACACCGATCGCGAGTGGGAAGGTCTAGCCCGAGCTTTAGATCATCTTGAGTGGCTCGATGACCCGCGATTTTCTAGCCCCGCCCTGAGAGCTCTAAATATTGATGCTCGCCTTGAACTTCTTCAGGAGGTGCTGCTGCAAGACTCAACTGAGGAATGGACGCGCAGGCTGGAACTGGAGAGAGTACCGTGCGCCCCTGTTTTGACCCGGGCCGAGATGCTAAATCATCCTCAAGTAAAAGCCAGCGAAATATTGGTAGAATACGAGCATTCGAAGGTCGGGCGTGTTCGCCAAACACGATCTCCAGCAAGGTTCTCGGAAACCCCGGCCGAGATACGGTTTGGTGCGCCACGGCTTGGGGAGCACACTCACGAAATTTTAACAGAGATCGGTTTTGACGAAGAAGACATCTCGGAGTTGCGTGCTTTGAAGGTAGTGGAGATCTAAATCGTTAACTGAAATTTGGTGTTAAATGAGTTGATCCAGTATCCATTCTAACTTCCCAAGGCGTGCCCAAAAATGTCGCTGTCAACATTGCCACCTGACAATAGAACAACCACATTCTTGTTTCGGTACGAGGGTTTGTTTGCCAATAATGCTGCAAGTGCTATCGCACCACCAGGCTCGACTACTAGTTTGAAGTGGCGGAAAGCAAAACGCATGGCATTTAGTACCTGTTCTTCGGTGACTACAACTCCATCTGAAAGCCGCTCTGCATTAATCTTGAAAGTCAATGATCCAGGGGTGGGTGCGAGAAGAGAATCGCAAATTGATTGATGACCAGGTGAATTTTTCATTCGTTTTTTGGATACCAACGAGCGGGTAGTGTCGTCAAAATTTTCCGGTTCCACCGGGTGGACCCTGATAGATGGGAACTGTGTTTGTAGAGCAATAGCGCAGCCGGCTACTAGGCCTCCACCGCCGCAAGGAACCAAGGCGATATCAGGAATAATATCCCGAGCCAATGCTTGGGATGCTATCTCAAGGCCAACAGTGCCCTGGCCTGCTATCACATCGGGATCGTCGTAAGGCGGAACAATGATGGCATCCCGCTCTTTGGCCACGCTTTCCCCTATCTTTTCGCGCACTTCATTCTCTCGGTTATAGAAAATAATTTCGCTACCGTACCTCTGGGTTCCATCAATCTTTGCTTTTGGAGCGTCCGTGGGCATTATAATGGTGGCATGTTGGCCGAGAATATTTGCTGCGGCGGCCACGGCTTGTGCATGATTTCCGGATGACCATGAAACTATCTCAGTATGATTTTTCTTTGCTTTCAGGTGTCTCATTTTGTTGAAGGCCCCGCGAAATTTGAACGATCCGGTCCGCTGTAAGGTTTCTGCTTTAAGCAAAATGCGGGCACCTACGGATTCGTCGAGGATCGAAGAGTGAAATAGTGGGGTTGGGTGTATAAATTGGCGTATGTTGCGCGCCGCCAAAATAAGATCGGAGTAGTTGGGTGCCGCGTCTTTGGTCATTTCATAAAGCAATAAATTTTGTCGATTCTGGTTTGCAATTTAAGCGGTGATGAAATCAGTATTCCCCCATCTCCGTCAGAGTATCCATCGTTACTTGCCATGTTCCGATTGCTGGTGCCGCGTCAGTTTTTTCTAGTAAATTTCTGTAGACTTCCGTCGTTT
>CAJWOI010000398.1 GCA_913044255.1 uncultured Alphaproteobacteria bacterium | reverse complement strand
GGAACTAGGGAGATGTCACGCAATCGTTACGGGGGGCGCATCTGGACTTGGCGCAGCCACAGCCGCAGCCGTCATTGACAGCGGCGGCAAAGCAACAATTTTGGATCGCGATGCGGAACGCGGGCCCGAAACTGCGGCTCGCCTTGGAGGGTCGGCACGATTTCGATTGGCGGATGTCACCGACGAAACCGATATTGCTAGCGCTATCAAGGAAGCAATTGAGGCCTTTGGCCCAATTTCGTTGGTTGTAAGCTGCGCGGGAGTAGGAACACCTGGTAGAATCATCAGCCGAAAGGGCGTGCTTCCGCTTGCCACTTACACCAATGTAATCATGATAAATCTCGTGGGATCTTTCAACGTTATGAAAGCCTCGGCACAAGTTATGCAAACCAACGACACCGATGCCGATGGCTGCAGAGGTTTAATTGTGAACACCGCATCCGTTGCGGGATATGAAGGCCAAGTTGGGCAAGTCGCGTATTCATCCTCCAAGGGCGGGATCATCGGGCTAACTCTCCCTGCCGCGCGTGACCTTGCGCAGTTTGGAATTAGGGTGGTTACGATTGCGCCTGGCCTATTCGACACTCCAATGATGGGGGCTCTACCCGATGACGTTCAGGAATCCCTTGCGAAAGGCACACCTTTTCCTCAACGGTTGGGCACCAGTGAGGAATACGCGGACCTAGCGCTTGCTATATTCAGAAACAATATGATTAACGGCGAAACCATCCGATTGGACGGTGCGGTGCGTCTGGCGCCGAGATAGTAATAGGAACTTGTGCGCTAGACCAAATTTGAAAGGAACCAACAAATGCCTGACACGGTCCTGCTAGACATCGATGACTCGGTCGCAACCATAACACTAAACCGTCCAGACTCCTTGAACGCAATTGACCATGTCCTCGCGAAAGATCTTCGGGAGGCGGCACTTGAAGCGGAAATGAACTCTCAAGTTCGGTGTTTGGTGGTGCGAGGATCCGGACCCGCCTTTATGGCAGGTGGCGATATTCGAGCCTTTAAGGAGCGTGTCGGCAACAATCTAGATCGCTACATGGCAGACGTAACCCATGACCTTCACGATGCTATTATGGCTTTCCGAAGGATGCCCAAGCCGGTAGTCGCAAGCGTACATGGCGCCGCCGCCGGTGCTGGTTTTTCCCTGGCAATGTCCTGCGATATGGTAATTGCAACGGAGGATGCAATCTTCACACTCGCCTACTCCGTAATAGGGGCAAGCCCAGACGGCTCTTCCACTTACTCGCTACCCCGCCTCGTTGGCTATCACAGAGCAATGGAACTAATGCTGCTCAGCGACCGCTTCGGAGCAGAAAAAGCCCAGGAGCTAGGTCTTATCAACTTCGTGGTACCAAAAGATAAACTAAAAGCCGAAACCGAGAAACTTGCGACCCGTTTGTCAAAAGGCCCTACTTTCGCATTTGGACGCGCCAAGGCATTGTTGGGACAATCTCTGGAACGTGGCATTGGAGATCAACTGGACGCGGAGGCTCAAAATATTATGGAGTGTTCTCGTACCGCAGATTTTGCTGAAGGGATTGACGCTTTTTTGAATAAACGAAAACCAACTTTTGTTGGTCGATAAAAAATACCAAGCTCAGTTGATTCCCTGGATAACAGTGAAAGCTCCACGAATTTCTCCAATCTCAAAACCGCGCGCCATGTCTTCCGGATATAGTTTATCCAATGCCGCAACGATATCGTGGTTGAGTGCTGTTCCATGACACATCAGGCACACCTCGCCAACCGGAATCGCTTTCATATACCGGAACAGCCTACGCTCTCCTAGATTGATGATTTCTGCATGGTCAAGATCGGAAATTTTCTCTCCCGCCTCTTTTCGAACCTGGAATCCCTCAAGAACTGTGCGCTCCCAACTATCAGGGGCATTATCCAGATTACGGACCCTCAGGCTTGTACGGCCAACATCAAACCCACTTTCCTCAATCACCTGAGACGTTGCTTCCGGCGCACCGATTTTACATGTCAAAAGCTTTTCTTCGATAGAAATAGGAGAATCCAAAGCGGCCTTTAAGTAACCTTTTAAATTCTTTGCGAGTTCCATTACCGCAACTCGGCTGCTAGAGACCCTCGCCTCCATATCATCTGCTACCGCGTTGGTTGTAAACCCATAAGCCAGCGCAACATTTGCAACCAGAACCGCGATAGCACGTGCCATATCCGTCATTATCAGACCAACCCCTTTGTTTCCAATAAGCCCCATGCCCTCTCGGCATAGCGCCCTGTCATCACGCCTACCTCTAGGGCATTTGAACTGCTTGCATTGCCACCTGCAGCCCGCGCCAGAATTCCCTCAGCAATAGCGGCCATTCGGAACAATGAAAAAACTATATAGAAGGTGAGATCGAAAGGTTGTCGACCGGTTCGTTCACAATACCTGTGTACGTAGTCCTCCGGGTCAGGAATACCGATTGACTCCAAATCAAGACCTTTTAGACCATTGAATTCCTCAGGCGCCATGTAAAATGGCATGACGTTGTATGCCAAATCTCCAAGGGGATGACCCAGAGTAGACAGCTCCCAATCAAAGACCGCAATCACCTCGGGACGCTCAGCATGAAACATCATATTACCAAGTCGAAAGTCGCCGTGCACCAAAGTGCTCTCGTCATCTTCTGGAACATGCGAATTAAGCCATTCTATGAGACGTTCCATCTCAGGAATATCGCTCTGCTTAGATAAATGCCACTGCTTCCCCCAGCGCCCAACCTGTCGCGTAAAGTAGTTTCCTGGTTTCCCAAAATTACCAAGTCCACAGGTGTTCCAATCAATACGGTGCAAACGGGCTAAAACGTCATTCATCGCGTCCCAAATTTGGCTCCGTTCTTGCGGTGTGACATCAGGAACTGAATTTACGTGAAAAACACGACCGACCATGCGCTCCATGACATAGAACGGCGTACCAATGACATCCGTGTCCTCACACAAATGCAACATTTGAGCCACTGGAACATCAGTATCAGCCAGTGCGGCTTG
>CAJWOI010000397.1 GCA_913044255.1 uncultured Alphaproteobacteria bacterium | reverse complement strand
GGATGCGGTGGCTAAATCGCAAGTCAGCCCACGCTATGTTGTCTGCAATGCTGATGAATCGGAACCTGGAACATTTAAGGATCGTGTGTTAATGGAGGAGGATCCATTTGCCATCATTGAATCGATGACGATCGCCGGATTTGCTGTCGGCGCTGAGGAGGGATATCTCTATGTGCGGGGTGAATATCCACTTGCCACAACTCGACTGGAACACGCGATTCAAGTCTGCCAATCGGAAGCGTTATTAGGACCTAATGTAATGGGCGGTGGATTCAATTTCGATATTGAACTACGCCGAGGCGCTGGCGCCTATATCTGTGGTGAAGAAACGGCACTGTTTAATTCGATCGAAGGTTTTCGTGGCGAACCCCGCAATAAACCGCCATTCCCGGTTGAGGTTGGTCTTTTTGGTAAGCCCACCGTTATCAATAATGTGGAAACGTTAGTCAATGTTTTGGATATTTTACGTGACGGTGGAACAAGCTTTGCTGGCATGGGTACTGACGGGTCCACTGGTTCGAAGCTCTTTTGTGTATCAGGCGCTGTCGACCAGCCCGGTCTTTACGAGGTTCCATTTGGACTGACGTTGCGTGCGCTCATTGATCTAGCTGGTGGAGTGCGCGGAAGCAAACAACTTAAGGTAGTGTTGCTTGGCGGTGCTGCTGGATCATTTGTATCTCCGAAACATCTCGACACACCGCTCACGTTTGAAGGGACCCGTGCCATCGGTGCGTCACTGGGTTCTGGTGTCGTCATGGTGTTCGATGAAGACACGGATATGAGTAGTATTGTTCTTCGGATCGCGGCATTCTTTAGGGACGAATCTTGCGGTCAGTGCGTGCCCTGTCGAGTCGGAACAGTGCGTCAAGAGGAATTATTACAACGGCTTGCCCGAGATGGTGGGCAGACGTCACTTGAGACTGAAGCTCATTTACTGGATGAACTAGGTCAAGTCATGCGCGACGCGTCCATCTGTGGACTTGGGCACACCGCGGCGAATGCAGTGCAGTCGGCAGTTACGTTGGGACTATTTGGAGGATCCAAGGGTGAGTGATGCAGTGGAGAAACAGACGATACCTCTGGTCGAAGTGACCATCGATGATGCAGTGGTGCGCGTGCCTGAGGGGTCTACCTTGCTAGATGCCTGCCGGGTCCAGGGTGTGGACACGCCAACACTATGCTATCTGGATACCTTAACGCCTGTGAATGTTTGTCGGGTTTGTGTTGTGGAGCTTGAAGGTTCACGAACCCTGGTTCCTTCGTGCTCGCGCAAGGTGCATCCGGGCGCTGTCGTGCATACCAACACGCCGCGTGTTCGCCATAGTCGGAAGCTCGTTCTTGAACTTCTCGCGTCGTCTGTTGATTTATCCTTAGCGAGTGGTGACGTCAAACGCTGGATGACTGACTACGAGGTAGACGCTGCGAAATTTGGATTATCAGACGTATCGCATGCTGATCGTGATAGCCGGAGTCCTGGTCATCACCATGTTCCAGATGGCATGACAGCGGAGACGGTCGAGCAACCAGTCAAGATTCATGATGAGATGTATGTTCGTGATTATTCAAAGTGCATCCTTTGTTACAAATGTGTTGAAGCCTGCGGCGAAGATGCTCAGAATACGTTTGCAATCGCTGTAGCTGGGCGTGGTTTCGACGCGAGGATTTCGACCGAATTTGATCAACGATTGGACGATTCGGCCTGTGTGTATTGTGGTAACTGTATCGGTGTTTGTCCGACTGGAGCTCTGATGTTTAAGAGTGAGCATGACCGTCGTGCAACTGGTGAGTGGGACGAATCGAAGCAGGATGTGACGCGCACAGTATGTCCTTATTGTGGTGTGGGGTGCAATCTTGAGCTGCATGTACAAGATAACGAGATCGTCAAAGTTATGTCCCCAATGGATCATTCAGTTACTCAAGGGCATCTATGCATCAAAGGCCGTTTTGGCTGGCAGTTTGTTCAGAATCGAGAAGAGCCTTGACCGATAAAGAGGATCTTATATGTCTAACCACATAACTAACCAACCAGTAGGTGTCGCGACGCAACTTGAGGCTGACCTAGATAAGCTCCCCTTGCCGAATACGAGTTGGAAGGGCATGTTGAAGCATTTTGGTCCGGGCCTTATTTTAATGATGACGGGCGTCGGGACCAGTCATTTGATCACAGCCCCGACGGCCGGTGGGCGTTTCGAATACGCTCTGCTCTGGTGCATCCCAATCGCTTATATCTTCAAGTACTACGGATTCGAGATGGCGTTTCGGTTTACAAACGCGACCGGTAAGAGTCTGATCGAGGCATACGGCACCGCTTGGAAGAAATGGCCATTATGGTATGTGATGATTACGACGATTATTCAGTCGGCAATTGGTCAGGCTGGCCGTCTCGTTGCTGCAGCCGCTGTGGCGTACTACTTATTCACGACCACCCTTGGATTTTCGTTCTCTCAACCAGTATATGGATTTGTTCTCGGTGTGACCGCTGTCGTAATTCTACTCCGTGGAAATTACGCTGCTGTCGAGACTGCGACCAAGATTTTGGCTGGCATGTTAATCGCGTCAACCTTCCTTGTGTTTTTTGTTAGTCCCGTTGGTGGCGACGCACTTAGTCATTTTTTCATTCTTGAGACACCGGCTGGCTCGTGGCTCATTATTGCCGCTTTTCTGGGATTACTGCCGACCGGAATTGACGTGTCATTACAAGCCTCGGAATGGGGGAAGGCGAAGAAGGTCGGCATGGGTCGTGTCAGGCCAAGTCTGGAAAAAGCTGGATTGGCACCGACTTTCGACCCGTTCAACGGTTCGAAGACTGACCTAGCGGTCGATACTTCAAGAATTCCAGGATTCGGGGTCGAGTACTGCCGACGTTGGTTTAGGATAGGTTTGTGGGATTTTAGGTTTGGTCATATCATTTCGTTTTTACTTGCCTGTATTTTTCTTCTCTTAGCAGCTGTCTGGATGTATCCGAGCGAAGTTGAGGGCCGGGCTGTTATGGGTGAGATTGCTAGAATTTTTACCGATAG
>CAJWOI010000396.1 GCA_913044255.1 uncultured Alphaproteobacteria bacterium | reverse complement strand
AACGCGGCATTCGATTCGGCAGATGTTACATAGAAATCTAAGTCTCCATCTCTGTCGAAATCAAAAATCGCTACCCCTGGGTAGCGGTTTTCGATCAGGGCGTCATCTCCAATCTGAGGAGCGATATTTTGGAAGGGGGTGAATTCGTCCTTGGCAGAAACTCCGTCGAAAACTTCAGGGTTAATTATGTCTTCAGAAGGGATGTAGCCAGATTCTTGGAATAATTGTTGGATTGATCTTTGTTCTGTAGTTTTTTTAATTCTGTCATTGAGTCCTGCATCTTCCCAGAAATAGTTCCCTCCGAAAAGAACCAGTAAACCGCCTAAAGCTCCAACTGCCCACGTTGCGGTAGCAAATGTAACGAGTCCTTTTTTGGGCATTAACTTTGCGAGACCCCAGAAAGTTACAGGCCCCCCTGCGGCAGCGCTGAAAAGTAATGTTGCGCCTGGTGCTGTTCCCATACCAAGCAGCAGTAGCAGGGCCACTAAAGGAATCTCGAAAAGTAAAGGGACGTTTATTAGTATTCCAAATGTTGCGGCGATCAATATGCCACGGACATCGTTTCCAAGATAGGTAGCAACGACTTCAGGGTTTAGCCATTGAATGACTAGACCACTCGCAAAGCCGGCCACGATCATGATGGGTGAAAGCCTGATGGCATAGCCAATACTTGCCTTTCCCCAGTGCCTGAAAGCGGGTGCCAGTGTTTCTTTCCACCCTGCATGATCTGGGCTGTTTACAAATGAATCGGGTATTTCTACAGCTTTAACTCGATCTTTTCTGATACTTAAAACAACAATCGGTCCGATGATCAGTGCCCCGACTACAGCCAAGGCAAGTCGACTTATCCCAAGTACCGGGCTGAATACAAAAAACACCATCGCAAGCGCCGGAATATTTAATGTGGTCGATCCTTGGACCATTGCCACTGCACCCTCAACGCTCGCTCGTTTGTGAAAGGCGGATGACACAGGGACGATGCATGCCGAACAGAGGTTCATTACTCCTCCCGCTGCCGCTCCCTGAACGGTTCGTCGAAACACCCCAGCTGTCGGCAGACCTTTTCCTACAGATTTTGAAAAAAGAAAAGCTTCAGCTAAACCGGCTGTGACGAATGCGAAAGTCATGCCAACGGTTACAAGGCGTAGGTATGAGACAGAGAAATTCAGCCAACGACTTACAAAACTCACTCCAGGATCGCGTTCAATACAAAATCCCTGGAAGCACTGGCTGGTAGGGGAGTTGACGGCATCCAGATCTTCGCCAACTATTCCAATTTTCGGTAGACGGTTAAAAGCCAAAAACAAACCTAAGACGATTGCTAATATCAGCAGGCCTACTATGAGTCTCTTGCGATCGGCTGATGCAAACATTATTTGCGGAACCTGTCCCGCAATCTGCTTGCAAAATCAGATTCGCCATCTGGAGCCGGTATTAGCACCCACAAAAGAAATAAGCAGATGAAAACGGCTGAAGGTAAAGTTGCTTCAATCCACCATTCAGGCATTTATACTTCTGCTCCTAGTGATAATTTCGTCCGATGTTTGGAATTGTCATTTAAGAGTACCCCGAATAAGAGTCTTACTATGTTCACTTTAGGAGATTCGAGAAATTATTTAACTCTGTGAACAAAATCCTGAATCCATCTTTTTGGGTAATCGTGAACTTTTCAAATTCGCACAATTTTTCCTCATGTCTTCCGGTTTCTTCGGTTATTCTGTCTCATCGTTGTGAACACTGGCATGTGGTGCACGGGTTGGAACGGTAAAGCGAAAAATTTGGTGATCGAATTTCTGAGGTTAGGACGAGCGAATGATTTATGACGCTGACGGCATTCATGATTCCATAAAAAATCAGGCTTACTGGGCTGAGTCCAGCGATACTCCCATACTTACATTGTTCTTGGAGAACCTTGAAAAGCGCTCACTTCGTCGTGTGAAGCAACTGGGGGTGACTGGGGTTAGCATGGCCGGACTTGACACCGGTGGACTTGAGACTTGGACTGACCAGAGCCTGAAACGGCACATCGACCGAGCTTCCGAGGCTGATCTCGAGTTACGGAACGTCATGTTCAACCCTTCGTCACGGGTTCGATTTGGAGAGGAAGGGCGCGACGAGGATATTGAAACCATTAATCAGGCAATTCGAATTGCTGGCAGGCAAGGCCTACCAGTGATGGAGTATAACTTTTATGCCCATCGTGTCGTAGAGGGCTACCGCGTGGTGCCTGGACGGGGTGGCTCTGGCTTGATGGATTTCAATTACCGTCGTGTAAAAGATTTACCGCCCCTCGTTGGTGAGAGAGAGCATTCATTATCTGAAATGTGGGATAATGTCACCTATTTTTTAAAGGCTGTAATTCCAGTAGCTGAAGAAGCTAATGTACGTTTGGCGCTGCATCCAAATGACCCTCCTGCTCCCGTCAGCCGAGGATCAGGACAAATAATGAGCACGCTGGAAGGGTGGAAGAAATTCACCGACATTATCCCCAGTCCATTCAACGGGATAACTTTTGACTGTGGAGTGACAAAAGAACTGGGGCACGATCCGGTTGAAGTATGTCGCTATTTTGGCCAACGCGATCAAATTAACCATGTGCACTTTCGCAATGTCGTTTCGCGGGTGCCGAATCTCGACTACACGGAGGTTTGGATTGATGAAGGTCAGGTAGATATGTTCGCGGTAATGAGTGAACTCGTTAGGCAGAAATACCCGCGCTTGATTTATCCCGAGCATCCCCCTGTAAATGATGCTGATACAGAGTTTCCTTTCGATGGAATATCAGCGACGACATACACAGGATTCGCCTACACTGTTGGGTATGCTAGGGCCATGATGCAGGCGGCTATATCGACTCAGGCCCAAGGTGAGAATTAGGAGAATTACTAATGGTTTCTGCAGCGCCTATGAATTCGCGGATAGCTCGTCACTCGGAAATTATGGGGCGGCATGGTGAAGGTGAGCGTTGGGCAGAGCAACTGCTCGAAGACGGAAGAAATCGTGCGGTTTGGATATCTGGGCCTCCTG
>CAJWOI010000395.1 GCA_913044255.1 uncultured Alphaproteobacteria bacterium | reverse complement strand
AGTCAGGGTCACTTTGCCTGCCACGTTTTAGTGCTCCGATGTTGGTGCTCGGCATGAATGGATTGTCGATGAATTGCTAGTCTTGACCCTTATGCAACTGGCTGCGTGCCTCTGGGTAAGCTTCGGTAATCTTGGCTAGTACCCTTGAAAATCCATCGACCGCATCATTGTCGTTACATAATGCGCGTATATCTACCTTGCCGGCGTGTGTAGCTGGCATCACCATGATTGTGATTACGTTCGCCCGATAGCTTCCCTTCCGTACGTTGGTATTCTTCACCCAATCGAGGCTGAACCAACGCTTTTCAGCCTTAACCCATTCATTATCTTCCTCAGTCATCTCTATCACGGCACCAAAAGAATACTGTGTGCGCAACTTGAGTTGTGCGCGCTCGGCTTGTTGAAACTCAACAAGCCCGCCGGTAACCCCCATTGCCGCATCACGCACCCATAAGCTCTGTCGGTCTTCAAACCAAGTACAGAAGGTGTCCACATCGGTATTCAGTGTAAAACTGAAATTCTTTACGATGGGCATGACTATACTATACATCAGCCCCTATCAGATCGGGAAGCATCGCCCGTTCTAACTGCTTCTGCGAAAATGCACGTACAAATCCATTACCACTACCCGCGAATGGCCTAGCTAACTTGGACACCGTATAGGACTGAAAACCTCCTTAATTTACGCATGTCTCAATTATTATACTTTCGTGGTAAGTGGAACCAAGTCATGGAAACATACTGTTCGCAAAACGCGCAGCACAGCTTACTTAAGTTCATTGAATGTGGTTGATGTAGCACGACCGATACTGTTTGATACCAAACAGCTAGCCAGAAAGATAACCAAGATGCATATCACAACCGCAATCCGAGAAGCTTTCCGCATAGCGGCACTATAATCCACTCTTTCCCAGTCAGTAAACATGGGATATATAATAAGGGCAGTAAACGTACAAAAGGGAAAGAGTTTATGGCTAGGAAAAGTGGGCGCCGAGAAAAAGCGAACACGATCTCTGACGGAGAGGCCGGATTTGTAATATCTAAAGACTTCGAGCGCTTCAACCAAATTAACGATATTTTCACTCGTGCTTTTTGGGATAGCAAGATCCGAACAAAGGATACCGACGCATTTTTTGAAGGTCACCGTAAGCAGTTCACCGTCAGAAAAAGTGCTGGCTTTGGGCAAAAAGATTTCGCGCTACGAAATGCATCGTGGGCCGTTTCCGACATGTTTTCTAACCGCAGCGAGACGGAAGGAAAACGAGAGGGTTTTCAGGCGTTAATGGATAATGAAACCCTTGTAGCCAAGGACAAAATATCAATAGAAGACGTCAAAGAGTTCACTGATGAACTTAAAACAGTTGCCAAATTATTCGGCGCTGATCTAGTCGGCATTACACTCATTGATGATCGCTGGCATTACTCAAAACGAGTGGATACTCGCGGTTTCAAGCCAGTTAGCAACGACCTTCCCGGAAGTGTTTCTCATGTTATTGTCTTGGGCCATTCCATGAATAAACAACTTGTTGATACATACCCATCAGCATTAGCAAGCGCCGGGACAGGGCTCGAATATTCTCGTGAAGCTGCTATTCTCACGCAATTGACAAGTTACATAAGGTCGTTAGGCTATGATGCGGTGGGCTCTATGAACGACACTGCTTTAGCCATTCCTTATGCGATCAAAGCCGGCTTGGGTGAATATGGTAGAAATCAATTGGTGATTACGCCAGAGTTTGGACCTCGGGTTCGTTTCTCAAAAATTTTTGCGAACATCCCATTATCAATTGATTTACCGATTAGGTACGGAATCACTGAATATTGCACCAAATGCACAAAATGTTCAGATGCGTGCCCGCCAAAAGCATTGCCATATGGTAAACCAACATTTGATTCGGGAAATCAATCGACCATTAGAGGCGTTAAAAAATGGTCTGCGAACTGTGAAAAATGTTTTGGTTACTGGGCGAAGATTAAAACCGATTGTGCTATATGTATGAGGGTTTGCCCATTTAATCGAGATTTTTCTAAGTTACGTGGAAAGATATTCTGGAAGTTTGCAACAGGACGCCTACAGTCATTGGCATTATGGTGGGAAAAAAGAATTGGGATTTCAAACCGAGTCAAGCCTGATGTTTGGTGGCGAACAGTTCGCCAGTGATGAGAAGCGTGTTCATTTTGAATCCGCCAATTCCCATGCTCGGGACTCGTGGAGAATTTGATGGCCTCAGATAATAACGGGACGGTAAGCATGACCACCCCTCCCAACCTGTCTCCCTCGCATCTCTTCCCGCAGGCCTGGCAAACCTTCAACCGGCGCCCCTGGATCTGTATCGGAATGTGGATCGTCTATGCGATGTTCTCAGGCCAAGGTGGCGGTGGTCGTGGCCAATCCCTGTCCGACGGGGATATCGGCCCAGAAAATATGATCTGGATCCGCACGATCCTCCCGGGTTTGCTCGCTTTCGTGCTGGTGGTAATAATGGTGGCCGGCCCCATCCGCGGTGGCTATGATATGGCGATGTTGCGACTCATTCACGGCGACGACTCGGCATCTTTTCGCGATCTGTTCGCTGACTTCTCGAAGTTCGATCAACTCTTTCTGACCTTTCTTCTCTACTCCCTGGCAGTCCTTGGGGGCATACTCCTGCTCATCGTGCCAGGTATCATCTTGCTGATTGCCCTGTGGCCTGCCTTTCTGCTGGTGATGGAGGACGATGTCGGTCCTGTCGATGCCATAAAGGGCGCCTGGGCATTGACTCGCGGTTACAAGATGAAGCTTTTCGTCCTGGGACTGGTGGCCTTCGCAGTGCTGGTCACCGGCTTGCTCGCCTTGGGAGTCGGCCTGTTCGTCGCCGGACCCGTGGTCGAACTTGCCCGGATAGGCGCCTACCAGGAGATGCGTGGAGCCGCCTCCATCTCCCGCCCTATATACTCGCCAAATGAATGATGCTGGCGCTAATAGTACTGAGTAGCTTACATGCCGACAGGCATCCCTGTATACTTTGCTGATGTTTGTCCGCCCATACATACGGCTCATTGCGCGCAGTCCAAATCTG
>CAJWOI010000394.1 GCA_913044255.1 uncultured Alphaproteobacteria bacterium | reverse complement strand
TGGCACTCCGAGTTTGGAATCAAATGTGCGATCAACCCGGAGCACGTCGGCTCCGAGGTCACTCATCAAACTGCAACAGAGTGGTGCTGGCCCGATTCCTGCTAGTTCCAGAATTCTCAAGCCCGATAGAGGACCCACATTCCCGTTGCCCGTGCTCATTTTGAGTTAGCTCCTACCAGTTGCGTTCTCGCAACCCAGAATAAAATACCGTCTCATGTTAAAACGGGGTGACGGATATTGCAGTTCAGTTGATGTTTACCGGTCCGCAATAGACCAGTACTCATTCTATCCCGGAAATGCAAATGACGTTTTGCCGAAAAGTACAGCAATATACAACAAGTAAAGCGCAAGCATCGCTACACCGCCCAGACGAACAATCCGCCAACCCCTCAGCAAAATCATACATATAAGCACAGTTGCACCAGACATCACCCAAAGATCGAACTGCACCACTTGTAGTGGCACTTTTAACGACTCAAAAAACACCCCCGAGACTCCGGCAGAAACCCCTGTGATACCGAACATATTGAAAAGATTACTGCCCATGACATTTCCGATCGCGAGTCCCGGGTGGCCACGGACTGCTGCCATTACAGAGGCCGCAAGTTCGGGCAAAGAAGTGCCAATCGCTATAACGGTCAGACCGATCACGACATCCGGAATTTCTAACCTTCTAGCCAACTCAACAGAACCCTCAAGGAGGATACCCGATCCACAAATAATGAAGAAGATACCACCCGTGGTATAAAGGACAGCTCTCCCCAAGGGCAAAAGTTCTTCACTACCTTTTTCTGTCGATTCCGGGGCAACCCCGCTACGTTGCCCCTCCTTCCGTGAAGACCTGAACGAATGAATAGTATAACCAACCAAGCCCACCACCATCAGCAATCCCAATAGGCCTGAAATTTTTCCAAAACAGCACAAAACTACGTAGATCGCAGTGAAGACTAGCAAAAGTATGTAATTTTGGCGTAGTTTCCTCCCGCCAGGCACTACCAGTGTCTTGATCGCGGCAGCGACGCCTACTACCAAAAGAATATTGGCAGTATTTGAACCCAAAACATTACCGAACACGATGTCAGGCGCCCCCTTCCACAACGCCTGAAGGCTAACTATCAATTCCGGCGCCGAAGTACCGAACGCAACGACGGTCATTCCAATCATCAATGGAGATACACCTAAGCAACGTGCCATATTAACTGCACCGCGGATGGTAAACCTTCCGCTCACTAGCAATATGGCTAGTCCACCAACTGCTATCAGTAGCACCGGAATCACGGGCATGTTGCTTAGCATGTGTGAATACCCTGCAACCTACTCACAACGAAAAAGACCTACTGACGTTCAACGAGCCGCTTCTTTATTTCGCCAATCGCCTTGGCTGGATTGAGGTTTTTTGGGCAGGTGTTCGTGCAATTCATAATTGTATGACAACGATAAAGCCGAAACGGATCTGCCAGTTCACCGAGCCGGTCGCCGGTCGCGTCATCTCTACTATCGCTGATCCAGCGATAAGCTTGCAGCAAAACAGCAGGGCCCAGATAACGATCACTATTCCACCAATAACTAGGGCAGCTGGTGGAGCAACAGAAACACAGGATGCATTCGTAAAGACCATCAAGCTCTTTGCGTTCGTCCTGGCTTTGTATGCGCTCTCGGTCAGGAGGAGAGGACTGTGTTTCCATCCATGGCTTGATAGCAGCATATTGCGCGTAAAGTTGACTGAGATCAGGTACAAGGTCCTTAACGACAGGTACATGAGGTAGCGGGTACACTTTTACGTCTCCTTTTACCTCTCCGGTAAACTTCGTGCAGGCAAGTGTATTCGTACCGTCAATATTCATGGCGCAACTGCCACATACTCCCTCACGACAAGATCGCCGAAATGTCAGTGTGGAATCAATTTCGTTTTTAATCTTGATAAGTGCGTCAAGCACCATCGGCCCGCAAGCATCCATGTCAATTTCATACGTATCGATACTTGGATTTTTGCCACCATCGGGGCTCCAGCGGTAGACGAGAAAACGCCTGATATTTGTCGCATTCTCCGGCGCTGGATGAGTAGTGCCGACGCCGATCCTGGAGTTTTTAGGCAAGGCAAACTCAACCATTGATTTTTCTTTCCGATGGTGGCTGGTACCCAACGATAAACATCAGTAAACCCGAGCCTTAGGAGGGATGACCTCAATCTCATTTGACAGCGTATACATGTGCACAGGACGATAATCCATTCTAGTTTTCCCGGCTTCATCACACCAAATCACAGTGTGCTTCATCCAATTCTCGTCATCGCGCTCCGGGAAATCTTCACGGGCATGCGCGCCCCGGCTTTCTTCACGGTGCGCCGCACTACGCATGTTGCACATCGCCTGGAACAATAAGTTGTCTAGCTCCATTGTTTCGACGAGATCTGAATTCCAAATTAGAGAACGATCCGAAACACTGATATCTCCTCTACAACCCCAGAGTTCATCAAGCCTCTTAACCCCTTCCGCCAGTGAATCCCGAGTTCGGAAAACAGCACAGTGGGTTTGCATAATTTTTTGCATTTCAAGTCGCAACTCGGCGGTTGTCGTAGCACCATCCGCGTTACGAAATTTATCGAGACGATCAAGCGAAACATCCCTAGCCGACCTAGACAATGGCCGGTGTAAAGTTCCTGGTTTGACTACTTGAGCAGCTCGGTCTGCCGAAGCGCGTCCAAACACTACAAGGTCAAGTAGTGAATTCGACCCCAATCGGTTCGCTCCATGAACCGAAACACATGCGGCCTCTCCGATGGCAAATAATCCGGGCACCACTGAGTCGGTGTTTTCATCTTTTATCGTTACGACTTCGCCATGATAGTTGGTGGGAACGCCACCCATGTTGTAATGGCAAGTTGGCAACACCGGTATCGGTTGCCGATTTACATCAACGCCCGCAAAAATCCGGGCCGTTTCAGAAATTCCTGGCAACCGCTCAGCTACTAGGCCAGGATCCAAATGTTCAAGATGTAAATTTATATGATCTCCCTCGGAACCAACACCACGGCCCTCGCGAATTTCCATAGTCATCGAAC
>CAJWOI010000393.1 GCA_913044255.1 uncultured Alphaproteobacteria bacterium | reverse complement strand
GAATTACAACATGCTGATCTATTGCTTCTTGCTCGAACGCAAGCGCAAGGCGAACAAAAAATTCTTCCGCGCCGCCATATTGGGCTCCGGCCATAACTTGCAACAGCCTCACGGAGAGGCTCCATGACGACGCGAAATATCAACCTTCAGATGCGAAATCAGCGGGTACAAAGCAGCCATCAGAGCAATCACAAATCCCCAGCGACCTTCTAAATATCCTTTGCGAAAAAAATAACATTTTACAAATCGACCAAAACTTCGACGTAAAGTCCAGATCATTGGAGGCATTTTTTCTCCACATGCCAACAGATCTGCGGCCCGAGCGTCGGTGTATCTACGCAGACGGTCAAGCATATCATTCAGGTCACGGTCCACATAATGACGGATAGCCACACTAAGCCAGCGTTTTCCCCCAAGTAGCTCAAGAGAAGGATGGATCCTTTGTGGACCCCAGCGCTTAGCCGCTCGACTGGAAAGACGAGGGGCAGCCATCACACCCCAAGAACCTCCCCAACCATGTCGGACCAATTGTTTCCCGACGTAATTATCGAATGGAATTAAAAAATAACCCGGCTCTGATACCGCAATAGTATCACGAATTTCATCAAATAACTCTGAAGGAACACGCTCGTCCGCGTCAATTTCCAAAATCCAATCGCCTTGACACGCGTCTAATCCAAAGTTGCGACGCTGTCCTTCTAAGTCCCACGAACCTTCGAACAGTCGTGTAGTAAACTGGCTTGCAATCTCCTTTGAAGTATCGGTGCATTTGTCAAGCACAACAACCAGTTCATCAGCCTTAGTAAGACACGACAAACAATCTGCAAGCTGCTCTGCCTCATTGTGTGCAACCACCAACACGGAGAGATTCGGTTGGTTGCTCACGTTACCCTCTCACCAAGCCGACGCCAGAGCTCAATGACTGCCTCCTCGACATCATCCACCGCAAGAGATCCCATGAGACTATTGGTGGTTCGATGATCATAGTCCGGTCTACCAACTAACTCATCATAACCCAATTTGGTCCGAACTACTGACGAACGAGACCCCCAAGGAGCATAATGTTCCTCTCGGCTCGGCCCGAACAAGCCTAATGTAGCTACCCCCGACGCTGCAGCGATATGCATTAATCCCGAGTCGTTACCCACAAACAGGCTACATTGATGGAGCACCGCACATGCGGTAAGAAGGTCCACCTTCCCCACTAAATCAATGCGGTGCGTGGCTGGTATCATAGCAGAGACAAATTCCGCTTGCGCGCGCTCTTCCGGCCCCCCAAGAATTACTACCGATGCCCCTCGCATAATCCCGGACCTGCTGGTGAGCCGATTTGCCAGCTCTGCAAATCTTTTTGCATCCCACTGCTTACCACTCCAGTTCGCCACAGGACCAAGAGCCAAAATAGGCCCATCCGCCGGAAGCATTTCCCGTGCCCGATTTAAATGATGCTCCTTGAGCCAGAGCCTCGGGGCAGGTGCGGGTGACATATCCATAATTGCGCCCAAATGTTCCACTCGGTGGCACGACGGGTCAGCACGACCCCCAATATATTTCCTTTTCGCACGTAAAACTCGACTCGCTGCTGAATTCCTCAAATCCACCAAAATATCCCAGCGAACAGACACACATTGCCGCCATAGATCCAGCCAGTGAAGAGACGCCTTCCGTTTGGGCATCGCGATAACTCTGACCAAATTTGGGACGGCCTGGAACAGTGGCGATGCGACTGGGCCGCATGCAACGGTGATATTTAATTTTGGATTCAAACGGATCAGTTCCGCCAACACCCCTGTTGAAAGCACCGCATCACCAATTCGGCTATAAGTGATAAACAATACATTCATGCTAATATACGCTCAAAATCCGAAGCTACTCGATCCCAATCTCGATGGCGTTGACGGGTTCGAGCTTCTCGACTTAGCTGGCTAAAAATTTCCCAATCGTCCAAAATTTCAACTGTCAGGTTCGCGAATGCCTCATCATCCGGGGCGAGAAACCCCGTTTGACCGTCTAGTATCCGCTCTCGTGCGGCACCTCTATCGCGCGCTATTCCTGGGAGGCCTGTGCTTTGACTGTCCCCGAGAGTAGTGCAAATCAGATCTCGATGGTCGCTCGGATATAAATGTACACGAGCTGAACGATAAATTTCGGACATTTTTGCATCAGGAATGGGACGAAATATTTTGACACCTTTGTCCCGCGCAGTCATAGCACGTTGTAGAACAGGGCGAAGAGAAGATGGAATGTCAGCACCCGCAGCGCCGCGCTCAAGAGTTGAAGAAAAAATATGCAGCTCTGCCTCGGGAACGCGATTAACTACTTTGTCTACCCAGAGATTTAGCAGCCAATCGAGACCGTTCGCCGGATGAGTAGTAACCACCGCCCGTACGGGTTCTGTTGGTACCATCTCAAGAGCAGCGCGGTAACAATTCAAAGCTGCCGGCCCGACTACTTCGGCTGCATTTGCCTGTAAAGACTGTGGGACTGTTAAACTTTGGGCTAAACTCTGCAGTATCAAAATAGTTTTGCGATGCTTGATCGTCGACAAGGAAGTTGGGTTATCCAGATACCTAGCATCCCCTACGATCCACAGCGCTGTGCGGTCCGCATTTGGCACGTGGCGTAGTAGCCTTGGGTTTCTGTGGGCAATTAGCCAGTCACTATGAGCTGCACCACATTCCTTTATCGGCCGCCAACCCACGCCATCTGCCACCAATAGGCCCGCGCAACGGTTGAAAACCCGAACCGTATGGCCACGTCTGGCAAGCGCCACAGCCAAGGATATAAGGCCTTTTTCCGGACCACCCAATGGCACAGCGTCCGCACTTCGGCCATCGAAAGGGATCGAATCGTCGATGAAAGTGACAAGCATTATCGGTGTTTATACGTCGCACAGCACCAAACTGCCACGTAATCCTCCCACGCCCCTTGCGAGTATATCAAAGGCGGCTAAAGTATGGGCATGCGCGCCTTCTATTACCGACAAAATTGATGGCCCAATATACCCTCTTGAAAGAGCGCGAGGTAATTGCCGTAACAGGCCGGGATTCACGTGTGTTTCTCCAAGGATTAAT
>CAJWOI010000392.1 GCA_913044255.1 uncultured Alphaproteobacteria bacterium | reverse complement strand
TTCCGAAAGCGCAAGCATGTCGGACGTATCTCCTTCGTAGACTTCTGGCCGTGCAAGTTCCAATTCCAAGGATGTTATCCGTTTGTTCAGAGTTTCCATTCGAATCTCTGTCTCTTTTATGGATTTTCGTAAATCAGAAGTACGCTCTCTCTCTAGCGCTCTTTCCCGGCGTTTCTCCCTGCGGCCGGTGTATACTGTTCTGGTTTGAGGAGCGCCATTTTCTGGTTCACCATCATATTTGGGCTGTTGGGTTTTCAACAAGAAGTTACGATAATCGCCCACGTCGCCATCAAATGGCCGGCAAGTTCCTCTATCTATTAACCAGAGGTGCTCGGCGACGAGGCCAATGATGTACGGATCATGACTGACTATTATGACCGCACCTGGAAATTCAGTCAGCGCGTGTACCAAGGACTCCCGTGCATCCATGTCGAGATGGTTTGTCGGTTCGTCCAAAAGCAATAATTGTGGTGAACTGGCACTCATCAAACAAAATAACAATCGGCTTTTTTCCCCTCCGGAAAGAGAACTAATTTTGGTATCGACGTCGATGGATTCAAAACCAAAACGGGCCAATTGACCTCTTATCGTTTCATTGCTTCCATTGTGCACGGATCTTGATAGCGCTTGGTACGGAGTTTCGGAACTATTCAATTCTTCGGTTTGATGTTGAGCGAAGTATCCAATCCGAAGATTATTGGGACGCGACATTTTTCCATTTGTAGGGAGAATCCGGCCCGACAATAGTTTTAAAAAGGTTGATTTTCCGTTTCCGTTGGCACCAAGTAGCGCAATCCGATCATCGGGATTGATTTGGAGATTCAGTCCTGTCAACACAGTCATTCCGGTATAACCTGTAGCCGTATTTTCCATTGTCAAAATTGGTGGTGACAATTGATTCGGTTTCGGGAAACGAAATGGGATGGTTCGTTGCTCAACTGCATTGGAGATTGGTTCCATGCGGGCTAAAACCTTGAGTCGGCTCTGTGCCTGACGCGCCTTTGTGGCCTTGTACCGAAATCGATCCACGAAACTCTGAATGTGCGCACGTTCTTTACTTTGTTTGTCACGGAGACGTTTGTCGTGCGATCTCTTTTCTTCGAGAGCCTCCTTAAAACGATCGTAACCACCGAGATACATGGTGAGTCGACCCCCATTTAAATGAAGAATTTGCCGTACAACCCCATTCAAAAGATCACGATCGTGGCTAATGATGATGAGTGTCCCAGGAAATCGGGCCAGGTAATCTTCTAACCAGATACTAGCCTCAAGATCCAGATGGTTTGTCGGCTCATCAAGTAAGAGAAGGTCCGGTTGTGCAAACAATGAGGCGGCCAATGCAACTCGCATGCGCCATCCACCAGAAAATTCATTGCAGCGACGCTGCTGTGCATCGTCGTCGAAACCAAGTCCAGAAAGAATAATTGCTGCTCGGGACCGTGCGGTGTGTGAATCAATATCTGAGAGACGCGTGTGTATCTCGGCAATACGTTGGGGGTCGGTCTCTACATTTGCGGCAAACTCAAGTGCTGAAAGTTCCTGATCTGCTGCCAAGACGGTATCAATGAGGCTATCCTCACCTCCTGGTGCCTCCTGTGCAACGTGACCTAGTCGGGCTCTTCCAGAGATATGGAGGCTGCCCTCATCTGGTTCTAGTTCCCCGATAATAAGTCGAAAGAGCGTTGTTTTGCCAGCGCCGTTCGCGCCGACGAGACCAACACGGTGTCCTTTTGGAATATGCGCGCCAGTAGCTGAGAAGAGCTCTCGACCGCCAATGCGGTAGGTCAATTCCTTAATGTGTAGCATTCAGCCCGCAATCCAAATTATTGGGTCCGTATTTCTGTCACGATAAAAATAATGTACAAATTGAACAAAGAACACTTCTTAAACTAGGGTAAGCCAATCAGGCTATTTGTCCCAAGCAATGTTGGAGCAAGGAATGCTACGAAACACTACGGTGCTCATGATAACAACTGTGCTTGGTTTAGGCTTAGGAATTTTAATTAAACCAGTTAAGTCAGACGAAGTGTGGAACATGGCGACCGCTTGGGGTGGCGGCCCATTTTTGGAAGAGGATGCGAAAGGTTTTGCGAAATTAGTGGAGACCCTCACCGATGGACGAATTCAAATTAATGTTTTCCCGGGTGGTATGCTTGGTAGTCCCTTGAAGGTTTCCGATACGGTAAGATCCGGTGTGGTTCAGGCGGGTCACAGTTGGATGGGTTACGACTGGGGGATAGACAAAACCACATTGGTTTTTGGTGGCGGACCAGGCAGTCTCAACCCGGAAGAATTTGTTATATGGTTGTACGAAGCTGGCGCGGCCGAATTGTGGTTTGAATATCGCAAGGAAAAATTTGGCATCGCTTCCATTCCATGTACGATTGCTCCAACCGAAATTTTTCTTCATTCAAAAAAGCGAGTCCAATCACTTGAGGATCTGAAGGGTCTTAAGATACGTACATCTGGTTCTTGGGCTGAGATCGCAGGAAAATTAGGCGCCTCCACGGTAATTTTGCCAGGAGCAGAAGTATATCCGGCACTCGAGCGTGGTGTTGTCGATGCGATTGAATGGAGTTCGGCATCGGTCAATTTGCCATCTGGGTTTCACAAAATTGCTAAGTACATAATCATGCCGGGCGTCCACGCGCCGGGCGGACCGATAGAATGCGCGTTTAACCTTGATGCTTGGGAGCGTATCTCCGACAGGGACCGTGAAATGATAAAGTTGGCGGGAAAGCTTATGGTTTTAGATAGTTGGACTCGTTACGCGTATAGAGATATTTCTGCTCTTGAGGAAATGCGGGAGGCTGGCAACGAATTTGCTTTGCTCGATTCGGAGTTTATACGGGTTGCAGTCGAGGCAGCTGAAGAATGGGAAAACGAAGAGGCTGCCAAAAATGCTTGGTTTAAGAGAGCACTTGATCATCGCCGAGCATTTCAGAAGGATATGACAAACTGGCCTACCTTCCGATTTTCGATTGGTGAGCGTTAGTCTGAAGGTCAAATAGTCATGGCCATTTCCGACTGCTTATGAGTCAGGCATCGTCTTCTTCAGCGGCACTTGTTGCAATCG
>CAJWOI010000391.1 GCA_913044255.1 uncultured Alphaproteobacteria bacterium | reverse complement strand
GCTTACGAGAAATTATTCATTGCAAATTTACTGCAGGTGACGAGAGGAACTTTTTAGGTATACTATATGAAGCTTTAACAACCGAAAGGAGGTGATCCAATGTCAAGTGCTTTGGATATTATATTGATTTCCCAGGGTATTCATGACGAACTTCGGAGCAACCTCTTGCGTTCGTTCTGAAACAACGTTTAAGTAACTGGGTATCGATATACCCAAACGCGAAAAGGGAGGCATAAAAAATGTCTCCCTTTTTATTTTGAAAGTAACTAGCTTGCAGCTAATGAGACAAACTGTGTCTCTTTACTCCGAGATAATTTCTGGGCCCATTAAAAGCGTTGGCAGCCACGTGGAGAGTATTGGTACATAAGTGATCAAGATCAAAACCACAAACATGATTCCGACAAAGGGTATTGCTGACCGAACCACTTGCGTCACAGACATCTGCGCAACACCTGCGGTTACGAAAAGGTTAAGTCCTACAGGCGGCGTTATCATGCCGATTTCCATATTCACAACCATAATAATGCCAAGATGGATGGGATCTATCCCTAACTCCATCGCGATAGGGAAAACTAGGGGTGCGACAATCACCAGAAGTCCCGATGGTTCCATAAACTGGCCACCAAGCAGCAATATGATGTTTACGACGATTAGGAAAGCGATAGGGCCTAAACCAGCGCCGACCATCGTCTCCGTAATCATATGAGGAATTCGGTTTTCTGTAAGAACGTGTTTTAGGATAAGCGCGTTGGCAATGATAAACATCAAGATGATGGTCATCTTTCCAGCATCCAACAACGCCTTCTTGGTATCTGGATGCCAAATCACGGACACTACACGATGCAAAGTGCCAATTCTTTGCTCGCCTTTTGTACTGAAGGGTCCAATATCGCGGTAAATGAAATTCACGACTACGAAAGAATAGACCGCTGCCACCGCAGCAGCTTCAGTTGGTGTAAAAATACCTCCGTAAATGCCGCCAAGAATAATTACTATTAAAAGAAGTCCCCATACGGCATCGCTCGCGGCACAGAATACCTCTCGCCAACCTGCCCACGACTGTGATGGCAGCCCTTTCCAAAGGGCTACAACGTAGATTCCTGCCATCAACATTGATCCCGCCGCGAGCCCGGGCACGACGCCCGCTAAAAACATTCTTCCAACAGACACATCAGTCGCAGCCGCATAGACAACCATCACAATAGACGGCGGAATAAGAATTCCTAAGGTACCGGCGTTGCATATAACACCAGCTGAAAATTCCTTGGTATATCCAACCTCCCTCATGCCGCCGATAGCTATACTTCCCACCGCTATCACAGTCGCAGGGGAAGACCCAGAAAGAGCTGCAAACATCATGCAAGCAAAAACTGATGCAATAGCGAGTCCGCCCCGGATGTGGCCCACAACCGAGATGGCAAAACGGATTATTCGGCGAGCTACACCCCCTGTTGCCATAAACGTAGATGCCAAGATGAAAAAAGGTATAGCCAGCAATGTGTAGTGTCCGTGAAATGCAGAGAAAAGGGTCTGAGCGATGGACGCAAGAGATCCATCGGAAAATCCAAGCATAAAAATGATGCTAGACAGCCCAAGACAAATCGCAATGGGCACTCCGGCAAACAATAAAACAATTACAAGCCCAAAAAGAATGGCTACTTCCATAACTTAACTCACTTCATCCCGGTCCTCGGTCTGGTTGCGAAACGTGAGCCGATCCGTTTGGCCTGTACCAATCCGCCATGCGAGCTGTAAAAAACGAAGTGTTAAAAGCGCCGCACCAAGTGGCAACGAAAAATAGGGTATAAATCGCGGAAGTTTTTCGTATCGATCTCCTTCGTTAAGCCATTCTGCCAAAAATTGGAGAAACTCCGGCATCGGCACGTCTTCAGTTTCCAGAAACGCACGTGTGGTTACGAATGGATACCAGTAGTCCCAGCTACCCTTAAGTAACAAAAGACTGAAAGCCAGACATAGTGCGACCCCAACACAAGTAGCAAGTCGGCGCCAGTGTTTGGGCAGCACGTTGATAACTAAATCAATACTAAAATGTAA
Organism: uncultured Alphaproteobacteria bacterium; assembly: GCA_913044255.1. Classification (GTDB taxonomy): domain Bacteria; phylum Pseudomonadota; class Alphaproteobacteria; order UBA7887; family UBA7887. The sequence goes on along the minus strand of CAJWOI010000391.1, from coordinate 1,045 downwards.
GTCTTTCTTGACACAGTATGATGCTCCGAGCAGTACCAACCATGCAAACAAAAAAAGTGTTATTTCCAACGCCCAAAGAAGATTGTCGTTAAAAACATATCGAGCAATTACATTTGAAAAAGTCACAAGCGTCATCAGTCCTAAAGCAATGACAATAAATGCCTCTTCGACCCGATTCACGCGCTGCGCTAAAGTTATGTTATTCTTATCACGCATCTATTTTTGGATTTTCTTACTCAATGACACCAACCGCACCAGCCTCATGACTATTCTGGTCAATGCAGATTTCAACGGATGACATAAACAGACTGTCGCCACACTCCATCAATTAGAGGCTTGTGCCGCAGCAATTATTTCTAACCCGATGTCTTCCTCAAACTCTTTCCATACCGGCTTCAAAACGTCAATCCATTCTCGACGTTGATCAGGGGACAACGAGCGAACCTTCGCTCCCGTTTTAATAATTCTTTGTTTATTAGCCTGATCAACTTTGTAAGACTCGCTATTACGTTCCTTAGTAACTTCATTAAGAATTGTGGAGAATTGATCGCGAATATCCATGGGGAGTCCTATCCACCAATCCACAGAAGTCACCACTAAGTAGTCAATAACCCCGTGATTGGTTTCAGTTATCCCGTCCTGCACCTCAAAAAATTTCTTCCCATAAATATTGGACCAGGTATTTTCCTGACCATCAATAACCTTTGTCTGAAGCCCACCATATACCTCTTTGAAAGACATTTTTTGTGGGTTTGCGCCAAGTTGTCTGAACTGGGCAACCAAGACATCAGAGGACTGCACTCGAAACTTCAGGCCTCTTGCATCGGAGGGGGAAAGAAGTGGTCTATTGGCCGATAACTGCTTCATACCATTATGCCAGAAGGCCAAACCTTGGAGACCTTTACGGACCATCGCATTTTTTAAATGTTCGCCCGTTTGCGAGCTCTGAAAACGATCAACCGCATTTATATCATTAAAAATAAAGGGCAAATCAAAGACGCGGTATTTTTTTGTAAATTTCTTAAATTTTGAAAGCGACGGGGCG
>CAJWOI010000390.1 GCA_913044255.1 uncultured Alphaproteobacteria bacterium | reverse complement strand
CCTGGCTAAACGAGTTGGTCCGCCATCCAAATATTCTCGATGCAGTGGAGGATATTCTTGGCCCGAACATTCTGTGTTGGGCATCCTCGTTCTTTAATAAGGATGCCCAAGATCCAAGCTTTGTATCGTGGCATCAGGATTCGACGTACTGGGGCTTAAGCAAACCTGAAGTGGTAACTGCGTGGGTCGCTTTCACCTCGAGTCAAATCAACAATGGATGTATGCGGGTAATGCCGGGCACGCACAAGTTTGATCAAGTGACCCACAATGATACTTCTGCGGAGCACAACTTATTGACTCGCGGGCAGGAAGTTGAAGTGGATGTGGATGAAAGTAAAGCAGTAGATGTTGAGCTGGAGGCCGGAGAAATATCTTTGCATCATGTACGGCTCATTCATGGCTCGCTGCCCAACCGTTCCAAACAGCGACGGATCGGCTACGCGATTCGATATATTCCAACACATGTACAACAACTATATTCGAGCGAGGATTCAGCCACACTGGTGCGCGGCGATGATAGTTTTGGTAATTTTGTGCCGGAGCCATCTCCAGCTTCCGACATGGATCCAGAGGCACTCAAATTTCACGCAAAGGCCAATTCGGTATCTGGTCAGGTTCTCTACCGCGGTAGTAAAATAAAACCATACTTTACAGGTGAAAATGAGATAATCGGTGCCCGTTGACCTCTTGGGTGTATTTGAGGCGTCAGACAGGTCAACAAGCAATATTCTACGGGATCAATATCAATAAAGGTGAGTAGGGATACGAGGATGGTTCTGTGCTAACGAAACAGCAGATCGAATACTACCACGAAGAGGGATACATCGTGGTTGAGGATGTGCTTGATGGTCAGCTTCTCACCAAATTGCGAGCGGTTACGGATGAGGTTGCAGCTTCTGCGAGAGATCTTGATGAATCAAATGACGTTATTGATTTGGAGCCGGGGCATAGTCGGGAAATGCCCCGTGTACGCCGTATAAAGAGGCCTCACTTGGCGCATAAGTTTTATCTCGAACTATGTGCTAAATCCTGCATCACGGATTTATTGGAGCCACTCATTGGTCCGGATATTCGACTGCGTGCGGGCGGCAAAGTGAACATGAAATCGGCGGAGTTCGGTGCCCCGGTGGAATGGCATCAGGATTGGGCGTTTTACCCACACACCAATGATGATGTGCTTGCCGCTGGGCTGCTTCTTGATGATATGGCCTTGGATAACGGGCCGTTAATGGTATTGCCCGGCACCCACAAAGGGCCCGTCTATGATCACCACTCGCAGGGTGTATTTTGTGGCGCGATTGATCCGACCATGGTTGGGGTAGATTTTTCGAAGGCAGTCCCGCTTACTGGAAAAGCTGGCTCCATGACCATTCACCACGCTCGACTGATCCACGGGTCAGAGCTCAATAGATCGGGGCGGCAGCGTCGCCTCCTGCTCTATGAATATACAGCGGCTGATGCCTGGCCAATGGCAGGTGTAGAGCCGTTGACCGATTTTGAAGAATTTCACAAACGTATCGTGCGTGGCTCTGCAACCATCGAGCCAAGGGTTGAAATGGTGCCGATTCGTATGCCGTTTCCGAAAGCGACTCACCAGGGATCTATATACGAAAACCAACGTAGCTTGGGTCACAATTATTTCGAGCACTCACCAGTGGTAAAACGTGCCGAGGCGACGTAGCGGATCGATTTTTTCCTGAGACGGAGCACCAATTTTAACATGAAGTTTGTAGCGGCGTGCGAAGCTGTAGTATGTAGCTTTGTCGATTTAAATGCGGGGCAAGTTGCAGCGAAGGGCCGGTTGGTTTCTTGGATGAGCCTTTGCCAGCGAATCATTATCGGGAGTTGTGAATGGTAGTTGTTGGGGCCGAGGAACTGGAGCGCCTGATTAAGACGATGTTTGAGAAGGCTGGATCGGAAATCGAGGAAGCTGTCATGGTTTCTTCCAATCTGGTCGAAGCAAATCTCATGGGTCACGATAGTCACGGGGTTGGTTTGGTTCCGAGATACATTCAAAATTGCCAAAACAAAACACTTACTGCGAACGCCCATGTTTCGGTTGAGCAGGATGATGGTGTCATTCTTCAACTTCATGGCAATATGGGCTACGGGCAGGTGATCGGTGGTGAAGCGATGCGCCTTGGGATAACGCGCGCTTTGCAACTAGGTGTATCGATTGTTGCACTTCGAAGTTCCCATCATTTGGGACGGATAGGCGCTTGGGGAGAAATGTGTGCGGAGGCCGGACTAGTTTCAATTCACTATGTCAATGTGATCGGTCATGAGCCGTTGGTGGCGCCGTACGGCGGTGCTGAAGGACGTTACTCAACCAATCCCTACTGCACGGCAATCCCTGCGCCGCCAGGTGGCAAACCTATCATTTTCGATATGGCCACTAGTAAGGTTGCGATGGGTAAGGTGAGGGTGGCTTACAATAAGGGTGAAGAGATGCCCGAGGACTGCCTAATCAGTCCGAGCGGAGCGCGAACTCGAGATCCCGGGGTCATGTTCCGCGAGCAAATTGGCGCACTTCTTCCGGTAGGAGATCATAAGGGCTCAGGACTTGCTTTGGTTGCTGAAATTTTGGCCGGCGCACTGGTCAACGGTGGCACCTGTGTGCCTGCGAATCAAAATAGTGGCACAATACATAATAACATGTTGAGCATTATTATGAACCCGACTGCTCTCGGGGACGCTGATTATTTTCAGTCAGAACTAGAAGGCATAACCGATTATGTTAAATCGGCCCGGCCTGCTCAGGGAGTTGATGCGGTGATGGTGCCAGGAGATCCGGAGCGCAAGTCAATGGCTGAGCGCCGTGCAAAAGGTATTCCCATCGACGACCAAACCTGGCGAGAGATTCTTGAGTCTGCTGAAGTGGTCGGAATTAAGGAGCCTGCGTTCTTGGCATCGGTAAATCAACCCCGACAGGTTGCGAGCTAAGCCCCGTTCTTGGTGGGTATATCCATATTATTCTGTTTTTGATGATGAAAAAAAGATGTTTTTGGTTGCGGGCAAAATTATGTTCGCCGTACGACATAGGTTAGACCTTTAGGTAACATGCCTTTGTACGAAATAGATATGCCAAATATGTTGCAAGCT
>CAJWOI010000389.1 GCA_913044255.1 uncultured Alphaproteobacteria bacterium | reverse complement strand
ACTGAATCCAACACGATCCACTCGAACAGCGGTGGTATCACCGACCATAGGAACCAGGCGGCTAGGAGGGTTAACGCTATGTTGAACGGCGTCGAAAAGAGATTGTGTTTGAACCAGCCGAGGACACCGACTTCGGTGCGTGGTGGCGGCAAATCCGGATGCTGGCCAATTTTGTAAGTTTTTGCTGTATCAGTCATTCCTCATCTCTCTACCAGCGTCATCTTTTTATTATACCAATTCATGAACCCTGAGATAATTAGAGAGAAGACCAGGTAGATTAGAAGAACGATAATCATTGTTTCCATCTCTTTACCAGTTTGCATTAGCGTAATGCCGCCCACCGTCGCGACGACGTCCATGTATCCGATAGCTATTGCTAAAGAGGAATTCTTTGTCAGGTTTAGATACTGGCTAGCTAAAGGTGGAACGATTACGCGAAGAGCTTGAGGGATAATGATAAGCTGCAACATCCTGTTGGAGCGAAGTCCGAGCGCATGTGCCGCTTCTGTCTGCCCATGGCTAACCGCAAGAATGCCCGCGCGGACAATTTCCGCAATAAAGCTGGACGTATAATATGAAAGAGCTAGCCACAGCGCGATGAACTCGGGTTTGATAGCAATTCCACCCTTGAAGTTGAATCCCCTTAACTCTGGAATATTCCAGGAAAGTGGCATATTCGCGGAAAGGAAAGCTAAAGCCGTTGATCCTACAATTACTCCGGTCGATATCCAGAAAACGGGATAAACTCGCCCTGTCGAGTCTTGGACCTTTTTTGCCCAACGTCTAAATAAAAAAACGGAAGCAATCGAGATCAGTAATACTACCGCGACAAGCCCTGATCCTGATTCCCAAACAGGCCGGGGAATAAAAAATCCCCTATTTGTGAGAAAGAAGGAATCAGCAAAATTTACCGCCTTCTTTGGCACTGGCAATTGGATTACGATAAGCCCGTGAACAAACAGAATATGCAGAAGAACAGGGACGTTACGCGTAAATTCCAAGAAGCAATAAACAGTTCGGTTCACTAGCCAGTTCGAAGAGAGCCTGAGAATTCCCATAATGAAGCCCAGGACTGTCGCCAAGGCGATACCGAACGCGGAAACTAATAAGGTGTTAAGAATGCCCACGGCCGCAGCCCGCAGATGTGTGGATCTAGAGGTGTATTCAATAAAAGGCGAAAATGTTATGTCGTAAGCAGCGGGGTGAAGCAGAAAATCAAAATTAAACTCCTTTCCCCTTGCGTCGAGGTTGACTACGACATTGCGGAAAATGAACGCAAGAGTGGCGAATATTACTGTCAGTGTCACGATCTGTATGATGACAGATCGAGTATCACGGTTGCTCCACAGACGCGTGATCAGGTTGCGTGTGTCGGTACCGGTATCAGAAATTGCAGCCATGGCTGATGTCACTACTTCTTTAAGGTTTCCGCCGTGAAAATAGGAAAAAATAAGTAAATGCAGACGAAAAGAAAAACCAAAGCGTACCGGCGCCCGAGAGCGCCGGTACGCTTCTAAATTGAACGACTGCTAGTTGGTCCTAGCGGAACGGTGGCGAATACTGTAAGCCACCACGCGTCCACAAATCATTCAGTCCGCGGCTCAGGCCAATCGGGGTTTTTACGCCGATATTCCTCTCAAAGATCTCACCATAGTTTCCGACCTGCTTGATGATGTTATAGGCCCAGTCATTACTGAGACCCAACTCTTTACCCTGAGCGCCTTCAACGCCCAACAACCTCAAGATTTCAGGATCCTTGGAGCTTTTCATCTTATCGACATTGGCCTGTGTAACGCCCTTTTCCTCAGCCGTTACCGTTGCATAGTAAACCCAGGTAACAATATCAGACCATTGATCGTCACCATGACGGGTGGCGGGACCTAGAGGTTCCTTTGAGATGATCTCAGGTAAGATGATATGATTCTCAGGATCTGAAAATGTTGACCGGGTCGCAGCCAGGCCCGATGCATCAGTGGTGTAGACGTCGCACCGTCCACCAACGTAGTTCTGACGAGCTTCGGCGTTAGTCTCGATAGTTACTGCCTCGTATTTCATGCCGTTGGCATGGAAATAATCGGCCAGATTGAGCTCGGTCGTTGTGCCGGTCTGGATGCAAATTGAGGCTCCATTAAGTTCCTTGGCACTCTTAATACCGAGTTTTTTATTTACCATAAAGCCTTGACCATCATAGTAGTTGACGCCGTGGAAACGGAGTTTCACGCCAACATCACGCGAGAAAGTAATGGTAGTGTTCCGCCATAGCACGTCGCCTTCATTCGCGTTGAGTTTGGTGAAACGAGTTTTACCGGTCGAGGTGACCGCCTTGATCTTTTTCGAGTTTCCCAAGACCGCCGCCGCAGTTGCACGGCAGAAATCGATGTCAAAGCCTTTCCAGACACCACTTTTATCCGGATAAGCGAAGCCTGCAACTCCAGTGCTGACAACGCAACGCAGCACGCCGCGTTTTATTACGTCTTCGAGTGTTCCCGCACCAGCAGTCGTAGAAACAGAAAGAAATGCTAACGTCGATACAGCCACTACGTATCCTAAAAGTCTATTCTTCATTATGCCTCCTTTGAAAATAGTTATAGGTTGGCAAGGTACCTGCATTCTTTTTGCTAAATGGTTGATAATTAACGATACCACAAATTTGACAATACTATCCAAACTTACTAACTCATTGACATTACAACCCTCTGGCTATAGTCCTTGAGCGAGAACCTAGACATCTCGTGCATTATTTCTGTGCATAGTGCACAGCTAACCAATTGTTTGGTTTATAGGAATGGCGGGAAAAGAAATATTTTTTTGAAGACGAAATACCTATCTTTGAAAATAGGAGTGGTACTGTTGTCGTTTAAAGCGTAGCGAATATTGGCAGTTTTGCGTTTGGCTGACCGCTGACAATAAGTATGTGCAGAAAAGCCTTCAACAAAAAAAGAGAAACGGCGATTGAACGTGGATAAGCTATGTATTTGGAGCTTCACGCTAACATAGAACGTGGTGTGAAATATTATTCTGTCAGTCTCAAAGAAGCAGTCCAAACCTACGCGGATTATAGAGCTGACCTGCTGATTACGAATCAGCTGCTCTACCACCTGAGCTACGCCGGCCCGG
>CAJWOI010000388.1 GCA_913044255.1 uncultured Alphaproteobacteria bacterium | reverse complement strand
CTTCTGCAGGTTTCCGTTTCCAATGTTGACGGTGGCTACAAACGGAATCAGTGCAACCTTTAATCCTTTTGGCTTCTTTTGATCTCCAAATAAAACATTTACAGCCTGGGTAGCTGCAATGCGCAACAACGAGATTCGCGATGGGTTGCCGAAAGCCATCGAACCGGTATTGTCCATCACCAGTGCTACTTCAAGCCCTGTGTTGGATAATTTCACTGTAGTCAGTCCCGCAACTTCGATCGTATCGAAGAAACCGCCAGGAATAACTTTTAAAAATGCGGTTTCAACGGATGCAGTTGCTCTTAATGTGACTTCGGTATCTGTTTGCGCCCTACTTATGGACGAAAGTGCACCTATACGGTCCGATTTAAAATTGGCATCGAAATAACCCTTAAAAATCTTGTCTAAATCGGCATTTTTTGTGCCCTTTGGAGCCAAGGCAACCGCTAATGCTGCCTTGTCCAACGCTTCTCCAAGTTGTGCTTTCACGGTAAAGGCGCGTCCAAAGTCGACAGCCGCTCCGATTGCCATCATTAAAGGAATGGCACCCAAAGCAAAAAACACGGCCAAAATACCGTGGTTGCTTTTCGCAAACGCTCTTAAAGGAACCGGGGGAGGCAACTTTTGGCTTCTCAAAAGCCGGCCAACCTTGTATGGCGACAAGGCAATGAAGTCCTGAATTAATCGGGTGATACGGTTATCTAACCAAAACAGTTTTTTATGTTTGATCATGTCATTTACATCGGCCGTTAAAATTGACGTAGGCGGAGCTCCCTTGTGAACATACCGCAAACAAATCCGAAACCGGGATCAAGGTTGTTACGTGCATTTCAGAGTCTCGAACACCAACAAGTAAACTATCTGAGTTCATTGCGTTAGCGAGTTAACAAAAGCTTCCAACGCACTCTTACTTTTACTCACCCGACGGCGGAGGCCTCTCTTCGCCTTCAGGAACAGTTTCCTCTTCGCTCACGTCTTCGGGTGGAGCGGCTGATGCGGTTTCCTCGTCCTCTCCTTGCGTTACCAGGCCCACACAGCGTGGGTAACAACTCAGGGTTTCGACCTTGGAAACGCTCCGATGAACCGTAACATGGCGAGCGTTTTGAGGCACTACCACCACGTCCAGCTCAACAATTACGTCGCCATGGAAATCTATTGCGAGTAAGCTTGTTTCGCCTGGCTTTAATCCCGTGAGGACAATTTTTGCCGCTGTATCGAGAAATATTTCGACCACGCTATTATCTCCGACGGACAATATACGCGCAGGTCGATTAAGTTGGAGTGCCTCCATCTTTCCCGCCGTCACCGTCAAAATTGGTGCCGTCTCCGATATGGGTTCATTTGCTAGGACCGTGGCGACAAAACTTGCGGCCAAATATAATGCAAATATAAAAATTCTTGGGAAAATAAAAGTTATCAAACCTAACAGGCTTATATTAGGCTTGTTGAAGCATAACTTTCGCATGGTAGGCATTTTACTTGGTTACACGGAGACCGCGGAGATTCTATCCTGAACGGAGAACGGTGGCAACGATTGACTGTCTGCAAGTGAGAGTAGCTAAGGAGCACTTAATCAAAATTGGGTTAGGATATATAGATATATAGACTGTCCCTATTGTGAGAACTAACTATGTGTTTGTGATCTGGCTAATTCGCTTTACATACCCTCAAAAGTATTGATTGTTTCGGACTCAATCAGATAAATCGGTATCATTGACACGGCTATGGCGACCAATTTTGTTCCGCATATGATTCTGTCGGAAACTCCGACGCCTTTCCGTTCTCCCCATTTCGGTATCGAAATGGATGCTTGGTCATGTTTGTTGACAAAAGTTCTCGGTGGGTTTCTGGCTCTCCTCCTGTGTTCCAGTTGTGAAGTGCTGGAAGAACTGAGTTCGTTTGATAAGGGCGAGAATATCGGGCAGGCGAGCACAAGCATAACTAAACGGGAAGCAATAAGAATCCTATCGGAACGAGGACATGAAAAAGTAGTAACAGTTACGCTTCCTGGCGGTCATTCGAAAGAAATGCACGACCACCCACGCGATTCGGACATAGTCATTATTTCTGGAAACATCAGAATAGTGACCGATATCAGGGAATATAACTTAAGCTCGGGAGATGAATTCCAATTAGATGCGCATATTAAACACTCTGAATTTGTGGGAGTGAGTGGTGTTACTCTGGTAGCGGCGCGGGATGATGCAAAGGTGGTTAAAAAATCAAAAGAGGCGGAGCCTGGCGCGACTGAAACGGAAGCAAAGGTAGAATCGGAAGCGGGAAAAGAAACAGAAACGGAAGGAAAAGAGATAACCCCGGATGAGATTGCGATTAGGGAGGCGTTGCGAGAATCTGCTACGGGAGCAGAGCGAAGCGGTCGCTACAACATTGCGGTACTGCATTATCAGCGTCTGGCGGAAAACGATCCGAGAGATTTAGATGCAGCATTGGGTTTCGCAAGGAACTTGCGTTATACCGGAGCTTCTAAAGATGCGGTACTGTTTCTGAAGACGGTGCGGGTAGAGCACAGAAATCCGGCAGCACTTCATCTGGAACTGGTAAAAGCCCAGATTTCTGCTGGATTTATATCCGATGCTGAGGAGGAACTTCTGAGCCTCGAATCCACGAGCTTGGAAAACTGGGAATACTATGCGCTACGGGGAGTGGTGTATGATCATCTTAAACGTTTCGATGAGGCCCAAAAATTTTATGCCGCAGCGCTCGGGGTTTCGCCGGGCAATGTCTCCGTATTAAACAATTTGAGTTTTTCTCTCGCGCAGGGAGGAAAGTTGGATGAAGCTATCTCTCTGCTGGCGAGTTTAGTGAATAGTGAGTTTTCCAGCGTGCAACTGAGGCAGAATTTGGCATTATTTTATGGCCTCAAGGGGGATTTTGAATCGGCAGAGCGTTTGGCCAAACAAGACTTATCTCCTGAAATTGCTGCTGGCAACCTATCAGCTTTTCAAATGCTGCACGAATAAGCGGCTCTCACGTGGCATAGAAACATCCAATGTTGGTGGTTGCCTACGCTACTCTTCCAATCATCGTTGAATCATGGTGATTGCAGCGGGTCCAAGAATAACGACAAACAACACGGGCAGAAAAAATAAGATCATTGGGA
>CAJWOI010000387.1 GCA_913044255.1 uncultured Alphaproteobacteria bacterium | reverse complement strand
ATCCAGCTGTCGAAGCGCTGTATAAAAGCGCCGATTTTATTGAAGGCCCGAAGGCGTTCTCAGAAAAACGAACACCTAGGTGGACGTTAGAATAGCAAAGGCCAATGAGCTCTACCTTGTCTGGAGGTCGTCCCATCCGTACACTCGTCAACTGCGCTCAGTATGGCATGGGACTGGAAAACCGACTATGGCTCAAAAGGAAGTAGCATCTAAAATTTCGAAGATGAGCTTCGAGGAGGCACTTGGCGAGCTCGAAGAAATCGTACGCCGGATCGAAAGTGGAGAAGTCGACCTCGATAGCGCGATTCAGGCGTACGAACGTGGTGCGGCCCTTAAAAAGCACTGTGATACAAAACTCCGTGAAGCAGAAGAGAAAGTCAGCAAAATTAAGCTGGATGCAAATGGGACCGTCTCTGAAAGACCGATCGGAACGGAGAATGATCCATCGCTTTGAGAGCACTTGATGAAGCAATGGCGACAGTTGCCCAAGCCGTCCAAAACGAGCTCGTATCCCTGATACCAATCAGTTCAGGAGCTCTTTCAAGCCTCACAGATTCAATGCGATATTCCACGCTCAGCAGCGGGAAGCGTCTGCGACCATTTCTCCTAATGGAGAGTGCAGCCATGTTTGACGTTCCTACGAAACAATCAGTGAGAGTGGCCGCAGCCGTAGAATTGATCCATTGCTATTCTCTGGTACACGATGACCTGCCAGCAATGGACAATGACGACTTGAGACGGGGTCAGCCTAGCAACCATAAGGTTTTCGGAGAGGCTACCGCGATTCTCGCGGGCGACGCTTTGTTGACACTTGCGTTTGAGGCATTGAACCGTCCCGATACCAACATAGACTCTGAGATTCGCTGTCAGCTGAGTTATGGACTTGCACGAGCTGCAGGTATATCTGGCATGATTGGCGGCCAGGCGATTGACCTGCATGCCGGGGATCGCACCCTCAACCTCTCGGAGGTTGCTCAACTTCAACAACTTAAAACCGGATCGTTATTTGGATTTTCGGTCGAAGCAGGAGCAATCCTCGGGCACGCAACCGCTGCGGATCGATCTGCCTTAGAGGAGTACGCGCAAGCGCTTGGCTTAGCCTTTCAAATAACAGATGATTTGTTAGACGTTGAGGGAAATCAAAACGAAACCGGAAAGACAGTTGGAAAGGATAACGCAGCTGGAAAAGCCACCTTCATATCCCTTCTGGGCATTGCGGGCGCTCGGTCCGAGGCCCAAACCTTAATCAAACGTGCAAATATTTGCCTAGAACAATTCAACGATGGCGCACGCTTTCTTAGAGAGGTTGCCCAATTCGTTATTTCTCGCACTCATTAAATTGAAGCTAAATTTCGAGATTTGGCATCATCGTGGCCAAAAACAAATTGGTAAGAGACATAAGAAAAGATGACGACCCCTAACAAGTCTCGCCTAGATGACCTTTTGGTTGCGCGCGGTCTGGCAAATAATAGATTCCAGGCCAAAGCATCAATAATGGCGGGAACAGTTTTTCAAGGGGAAACACGTCTGAATAAGCCAGGCGAGAGAGTGCGATCGGATATAAATCTCACTGTTCGTGAAAAACCGCACCCCTGGGCATCGCGCGGAGGGATAAAGCTGGCACATGGCCTAGATCACTTTGGGATAGAAACCGGCGGTGCAGTGTGTATTGATATTGGCGCATCCACTGGAGTCTTTACCGACGTGCTTCTGACTCGGGGCGCCATCAAAGTTTATGCCGTCGACAGCGGGCATGGACAACTTGATTGGCGGCTACGGACGGATTCACGTGTCAAAGTTCGGGAACGTGTCAACGCCCGATATTTAAACCGGAAACAAGTGCCGGAGCGGGTAAATCTGATCACCTGCGACGCAAGTTTCATTAGCTTGACCAAAGTTTTGTCGCCCTCTCTCCGGCGTGCTCAACACGGCGCAAAATTGATAGCATTGATCAAACCACAATTTGAGGCAGAACGTCGCCAGGTTGAAAAAGGTGGAGTAGTACGTGATCCGGTAATCCATACCCAAGTGTGTGAGAGGATACAGGCATGGCTCAACGCACAACCTGGCTGGAATGTCTTGGGGATCGTGGAGAGTCCCATCACTGGCCCCCATGGGAATATCGAATTCCTCATTGCGGCAAAATTTTCCGAATAATACTCGCCCGCGTATCCAGTAAAAAAGCCATACCCGACTCTGTATTTCAACTTCTCTTTGTGGCAATAACTCGACAACACTTCACACACATAGCGGTTCGCGGCCCCCAATTCCGAGTACCTAACCCAAGTCCCCAAAAACCACCCCTATAGGTCTACCGCCTCTCTGAGGCGAAACAAAACACCGCCCTTCAGTTGTAAATTTAACACACTCCTTACATTCACATAGCTCAACAGCATTTTTATTGCGTGTGAGACCGATTCGCGTTGCGGATCGGTCTCACACGCAATACTATTGACACTCATTCGCAACTGATTTTGGTGTCCCAGGTCTTTCCAGCGCCAATAAAGTGCACTCAATAACTAAACGATAGAGCGAGCAACAAAAATGTGTACTTCATCACTTATCGTCCGACGGGCACTCTTCATATCCGCATTGGGAGCTACGATTGGGGTCGGCCATGCGAGTGCACAGACGCCCACGGCCGAGGAAATGTGGAAAATCATTCAGCAGCAACAGGCAACGATTGAATCTCTCCAAGCAAAACTCAACGAGACCGATCAAAAAGTCGAAGCCGCAGGGGAGATGATTGAAGAAGCGTCAACCGTTGGTGGAGACGACCGTCTACACTGGGGGGGGTACGGAGAACTGCACTACAATGCCGGAGACACCCAGGAGATCGACGTCCATCGGTTTGTTCTATTCACCGAATACGAGTTTAACGATAAGCTTCGTCTACAGTCAGAATTTGAACTGGAGCACGCTCTGGCAGGAGATGGACAACCCGGCGAGGTTGAGTTAGAGCAAGCATTTATCGAATGGGACGTTGGTGAAGCCCAAAGCCTTTACGGTGGCGTCCACTTGGTGCCAGTAGGATTATTGAACGAAACACATGAACCCAACACGTTCTTCGGGGTAGAACGTAACCGAGTTGAGTCTGAAGTAATCCCATCAACGTGGTGGGA
>CAJWOI010000386.1 GCA_913044255.1 uncultured Alphaproteobacteria bacterium | reverse complement strand
GACCAACTCGTTTAGCCAGGTGATAAGAAGATGGGGCTTATAGCGTACTGGACCGGCTAGCACACCACCGCAATCGGCCTCCACTGACTGGAATCGCGAATAGCATTCGACAGCGTCATTTTCGGACATGACACGCAAAGGAAACAAATATCCGTCACGTTGGAATGCGTTCATTTGGTCTTCAGTCAAAATTCTGGACATGATCCTTCTCTTACTGTCTTCCATGCCACCACACGGAGCCAATTATACCCCACAATGTATTTAGGCCCTATATGACTATCTTTGTAAAGTTTGCCGTAACTTACCCTAATGCGCAGTTAATGGGTCGCTTTAAGAATTAAATTTTGCTACTAAACCACTCAGTTACCAACCTTGTCCTGAAGATGAAACATCACTCATGACAGTTTTGCGCGGTCGCCAGTTTCTCCACACACCTGGACCTACCAACATGCCGGATAGAATTCTGCGCGCAATGGACCGGCCGGCGATCGATCACCGAGGTCCAGAATTCAAGCAGCTTTCCGAAGAATGCTTCGACGGCCTTAGGAGCATTTTCGGCACTCGGTGTCCTGTTTTGGTGTTCCCTTCGGCCGGCCACGGAGCCTGGGAAGCCGCACTGGTCAACACTTGTTCTCCTGGTGACGTACTGTTAATGGCTGAGACCGGAGCTTTTTCCGCCATGTGGAAGGCAATGGCAGAGGCATTTGGCCTTGTGGTCGAGTATTTACCAGGGGATTGGCGACATGGTGCGGACCCCGACGCAATTTATGATCGGCTCGCCAAAGATCGTGATCACACGATCAAAGCGGTGGCAATTGTACATAATGAAACTTCAACCGGGATAACCACTCGTCTCCCCGAAGTGCGCGAAGCAATTGATCGGGCCAATCATCCGGCCCTATTTTTAGTTGATACTATTTCCTCCCTCGCATCCATGGACTTTCGTATGGATGACTGGAGAGTGGACGTGGCAATTGGCGGATCTCAGAAAGGCCTGATGCTACCACCCGGCCTAAGTTTTAACGGTATTAGCAAAAAAGCACTCCGTTCAGCGCAAGCAAGCCAGTTGCCCAGCCGATATTGGGATTGGAATGCCATCATGCCAGATGGGGAAACACCGGGCTTTTTATCCACACCGGCGATTAATATGTTTTTTGGACTTCATGAAGCATTAACAATGTTGAAAGAAGAGGGGTTGGACAACGTCTTTGAACGGCACGCTCGGTTGGCAGGTGCTGTGCGTCAAGCCATCGTTCACTGGGGGCAGGAAGGATGCATGGAATTATTGTCAGAGGATCCACGTGAACAATCAAACTCTGTTACGGCAGTCCTCATGGCCGATAAGTACAACGCGGACGATTTACGCGCGAGTTGTATGCAACATACCAATGTCGCGCTTGCTGCAGGCTTAAATCGTTTTTCAGGAAAAGTTTTCCGGATTGGACATCTTGGAGACCTGAATGAACCAATGATTCTTGGAACCTTAAGCGCAATTGAGATGACGCTCAAAATGACAGGGGTAGACTACCGCCCGGGGGGAACCACTGCCGCTATCGATTTTTTGGCTGAACGATTCAATTAGGTGAAGTCATCCGCGTCATATAATCAATTAGTCCAGAGCAAGCACACGGTCTGGAGCATGGCTAATAAAGGTTGCAATTTTCCAACCCTCCTCCGTCTTTCTTAGCACATAAGTACTACCTGTCTCCGCGATCGCCCCATTCTCACCGTTGTAACGCACAGCTGAAGTGCTCGCGACGACCAGCCTCGGGTGCATTTCTTTTATCCTCACGTCAGTCCAGGTACTGTAGGCGTAATCCATCGCCGCAAGATTGTTCTGAATGGATTGAACGTAGCGAACAACATCCAAACTTCGTGTCATCACTACCACGCCCGTGTCGAATACTACCGACATAGGAACATGAAAAAATACCGCTACCTCTTCAGCACTTTTGGTGCCGAACGAAGCACTATAGGAATTGAGAAAGGCCGACACCTCACTCTCAGCTGAAGTGATTTCCTGAGCTGGCGCGCTACCAATCCAGCCCAAAGATACGAAGAGTAAGATAACAAACAGGCGCTTAAAGCTGACGCACATAAACCGATGCCTTCGAGATAAGGTTATATTTAGGCTAAGTTTAGCAGCCTTCA
Source organism: uncultured Alphaproteobacteria bacterium (assembly GCA_913044255.1). Taxonomy (GTDB): domain Bacteria; phylum Pseudomonadota; class Alphaproteobacteria; order UBA7887; family UBA7887. The sequence continues at coordinate 972 of CAJWOI010000386.1, read as the reverse complement.
CTGGGTCCCCACAAACTCCCATTAATCGGGGACCGTGTTATTATACCCCGGGGATTACCTAGACAGATAAAATGGCAACTATGGAAGAATTGTTCAGACTCACTGCTAGCGAAGCAATACTGAAACTGAAAAATCGTGAAGTTTCACCAATAGAACTGATCGACAACGCCGAGGACCGTATTAACGCAACCGACGGCAAAATCAACGCGCTCCCAACGCTGTGTTTCGATCGTGCTCGAGCCAAGGCACACCATCTCCTTAAAAATCCAATCCAGGACGCCCCGCCTCAGTATCTTTACGGCCTACCGATTGCAGTTAAGGATTTGGTCGAGGTGGCTGGAGTGCGAACAACTTGGGGCTCGCCAATCCATGCTGACCACATATCTGGTCACTCTGACTACCTAGTGGAGCGCTTGGAGGCCAATGGCGCAATAGTAATTGGGAAGTCAAATACTCCCGAGTTTGGTGCAGGTTCCCACACCTTTAACGAAGTCTTTGGCCATACCCGTAACCCCTGGAACATTGCTTTATCGGCCGGAGGGTCATCCGGTGGATCTGCAGCCGCCCTAGCTTCCGGCCAAGTCTGGTTGGCTACTGGAAGCGACCTTGGGGGTAGCCTTCGCAACCCAGCAAGCTTCTGCTCCCTGGTGGGACTTCGTCCAAGTCCGGGCCGTGTCGCCCACGGTCCCACTACCTTGCCATTCAGTGACCTTCCCGTGGATGGGCCCATGGGCCGAAATACCAGAGATGTTGCCATCATGTTGGATGCACAAGTTGGCCACGATCCGCGCGACCCGTTGTCACTACCCCCACCAGAGTTATCCTTTCGGAGCGTGACGGACCATCCCACCATACCCAAACGTGTTGGATTTAGCCCAGATCTCGGATTCTTGCCGGTGGATAGAGAAGTAAAAAATCTTTGCGAAAAAGCTGCGCAAACTTTTTCCGACATGGGCACGATAGTCGAAGAGG
>CAJWOI010000385.1 GCA_913044255.1 uncultured Alphaproteobacteria bacterium | reverse complement strand
GGCGAAAATCTGGTCAGACGGTGCGTCGCTTCTCCCTGACACCACACTGACACCGGCCACTGTTAGAGAGTTTCCGACTAAAACTCGGGAATAACGTTTGGAAGGCTCGGTAGGGCGCGTCTCGAAAGTTAGACGAAACTTTGCCTTGGCCTCAAGGCTCGAAGCCGAAACGCGTCGTTATCGCAGAGATCACGCAACACCTCGTGTTGCAGAAAGTGCCGATAGTAAGGAGCTAAAAATGAGCACTTCGTCAGGACCAAATGTCGGTTTATTTTTTGATCTAGCTCAATTCGAGCCTCCCCCCTAGCGAGTACAACATGCCTGAACGTTCCCTGTTCGCAACGTCTAAAAGGGTGGTTCACTGTTAGGTCGTCACGGCGACCCGTTCCATGAAAGCGCTACGCGAGCAATTCAACGTAATGGCACTAACGCACTCCCGGCACAGGCAATACCCCAGTGCCATCTGTTCTGAAGCCGGTGATCAAGAAAAAGAGCGATGCTTTCACGCAAAACTCACTCTGGCATAAATACTACTACTAGGAGACTTAAGGTGATGAAGCTAAGCGAGATGAATGAACTGTATTCCAAAAATGGCTGGATGGTTCTTGACTTAGCACATCCCGAGACCGTGTTTGAGGTAAGGGATGCTATGGTATCTTTTTTGCAAGAGTCCTTTTTCCCCACTTTGGAACAACTTGAAGACTTGCATGAGCATATTTCGGATGCTGAAGAGTATGTCAAAATACATCTTGCCCTGAACGGTTTTTTCCGTGAACAGCAGTTTGCCAAAAAAATTATTTCCTCCGAACTCGACACCTTTCAAAAATTTATTGGTCCAGATCTGAGTGTCCAGACCAACCCCTACCTACGCGTTGCACGTCCAGGCGTTGCTGGAGACAATATTGGTATTCACCGAGATACATTCTACGGAGCTAGTCCCTATGAGCTGTCGGTTGTTGTTGCTTATACGGACCTGAACGAGGATAGCGCTCTGCGTGTTCTTTCAGGTTCCCAGGGAACACCCGACGACGAGATACGTTTCAGTGAAGTGAGTATCGATGGTGTTGAACGCGGGTCGCCCAGGCATCTGGCGGGCATCCCCTATGTTGCTAGAGTTGTTTCGCCGGAGGTAGCTAACGAAGCCGTGCCGATTCCTATAACCGTGGGGCAGGTTCTGGTTTTCGGTCTCGCCACGGTGCACGGGCAAGAGATTAACCAAGGGGCTGGCACACGCGTTACTTCTGATATCAGAGTTGTAAATGGCTTGGCACCGTTCGCGAACAAACGTACGGTCGCCGATTCCTATTATACACCCCTGTCCATATCTCCCGTTTCAGAACAGGCAGGCTTTTTTTCCCGGACGAGCCAGGACAACCCGAATACGCCTGTCATGAGCGTCGACAAAGGGTTCGCGGGATATTGATATTATCACCGCGAGTCTTCTGCATGAGGATTGTGGTGCGCTTAACTGCTCTATATATTTATGAGAACGAGTATTCGGTTCTGCGCAGCAAAGAAAGCTAAAATTTTATAAAGAGTTTTAGGATCGGTCAGTGAATGCCCGCTTTGGGTCAAAAGCGGGCGTCAGGGCGGTTTCTATCTATGTCTGCTTTCAGGGTTAAAGCGGACGAAAAGGTGGGAAAAGCGGAATATATCTAGTGTAGTAATAATCTGAGCGTCGCCTGTTGTCCTAACGGGCCAATTTCTATCCAATACGTGGTGGCGCATTTGCGCTGATTTTCGAAGCGGTGCGATCTCGTGCAAGTGATAGCGTCATGCAGCCCCGGTGTGTTTTTTCAGCTTGAGCATAGGAAGCCGTAATGAAGTTGACCAACTTTTACTATGAAATGGCCCGTATCCGCCTCATAGAAGAGGCCATTGCCGATCACTATGCAGAGGGCGAGATGCGGTGCCCTGTGCATTTGTCAGTCGGTCAGGAAGCGGTGGCGGTTGGTGTGTGCGCAGCATTAACCCAAACTGATAAGGTCTATAGCACGCACCGGTCCCACGCCCATTACCTGGCAAAGGGTGGTGATCTAAACCGCATGCTGGCGGAGATATACGGAAAATCCACTGGATGTATCGGCGGACGCGGCGGCTCGATGCACTTAATGGATTTATCCGTCGGAATGGTGGCCAGTGTGCCCATCGTGGCGAGCTCAATCCCCCTGGCGGTGGGAAGTGCGCTGGCGAGCAAACGCGCCGGGAGCGACGATGTAACGGTCGTATTCATCGGCGATGCGTCAGTCGAGGAAGGCGCATTTCACGAAAGCGCCAATTTCGCGGCGCTTTATGAATTGCCCGTCATCTTTGTTTGCGAAAACAATTTGTACTCCGTCTACACGCCGCTGCATCAACGCCAGCCAGACCGACCACTCTCGAAACTCGCGGAAGCTCACGGCGTAACTTCCCAGCAGGGAAACGGCAATAATGCCGAGACTGTTTTTGGGTTGACAGAGACTGCTGTGCAGCGGGCTCGCGAGGGTGGGGGCCCGTCGTTTCTGCTGTTCGACACTTATCGTTGGCTTGAGCACTGTGGTCCGAATTACGACAACGACATCGGATATCGCAGTGAGGACGAATATCTCGAATGGGCGGCGGGGTGCCCGGTGAAAAGCCTGGAGCAAAAATTAATCGCTGAGGGTGCGCTGTCCCAAGAAGACGTAAACGCCTTCGCTGCTGGCGTATCGGAAGAAATTACGGCCGCCATGCAGCACGCGAAAGAGGCGCCACTACCAACCCCGGAAGATGCTGTACACCATGTCTACGCCTAAGATCGATTTGCCGAATGAACGAATCATCACACTTGGAGAAGCAATCCGCGAGGCGCTGGTTGAAGCGATGGCGCGCGATGAAAGCGTCTTTTTAATTAGTCAGGGCGTTGCCGACCCATCGGCGATGTGGGGAACGCAAAAAGGTATTGGCGATAAATTTGGAGCAGAGCGCGTAGTCGAAATGCCGGTAGCGGAGAATGGCAGCATAGGGACCGCCATCGGGGCCGCAATGTCGGGACAAAGACCGGTTGTCGGGTTGCACAGGGTCGAGTTTGCGCTTCCTGCTTTCGAGCAGATCGTCAACAATGCCGCTAAAATACACTACATCAGCAACGGTCAACACAAAGTGCCATTGG
>CAJWOI010000384.1 GCA_913044255.1 uncultured Alphaproteobacteria bacterium | reverse complement strand
ACCCAGGCGAAACCAAAGCCTCAGTACAGCAAACCATAGAATTTCTTGATAGCATACCCGAACTTCTTTACACCAACTTCTCAATCTCCAACCCTTACCCGGGTACCGAGATGCTGCATTGGGCGAGAACGGGGCAACATGGTCTGCGTCTGCGCTACGATGAACTTAGTAAGTATTCGCGCTATGACGACAGCCCTATTGAAGTCAATGACCTAACAGCCAAGGATTTGGTGCGATATCAAGCGCTCGGACTGATCAAAATACACCTCAAGCCCAGGAGATTTATCGCTGCCGTCCGTATGTTGGGCTTATGGAATCTGGTGCCAGTTTTTATCAAGATGACCATAAAAGTGATCCAAAAAGTACCGGAAACGATGACCGTTCTATTTCCGAGAATCAGATTTACCAGACTTTTTCATCCTTAAATATTTCTTGTGATCTTTCTTCGCATGCATGATGGTTACAACCCTACCTCGCCAATGAATCAATCGAAGGCCCCATGATAGACGCAATACAAGTTACCCAGAGATGGTAGTAGTTCTAGGAATAGAAGTTGGAACAAGGAAATATTTCCTAAAGACTTTCGGAAATCTCAAAATAACTTCTGCCGTCTATCCAGCCTCGTATCAATTTTCCCTGTCCACGAAGCACTTCTATATTTGTTCCGGCAGCGAGGTGATGTGCTAAACACAGACGCGGATAAGGTGTTCGTAGTTGGCTCTGGCCCATCCGGTGTTGCCGCTGCTCATGCTCTCTTGGAACAAGGCGTGACGGTGTGCATGCTTGATGTTGGGCTCACTTTGGAACCAGAGCGCCGCCAACAGGTTGCTGATGCCTCCACTTCAGGCGGGGCAGCAGAAGTCCTTACCCTGATCGAAGACGGTGCCTTTGATCTTACCGGCCCGACCAATTTTTACCGCAAATTGGCCGATGGCTCGGACTTCGCCTACCGTGGTGCAAATGCGTTCGTCGCCAGCCGTTCCGGTCTTCACGAAATCCATTCTTCATTTGCCCTGGGCGGACTGAGCAACGTTTGGGGGGCCGCCGTTTTGCCCTTTAGTGACGATGATATCCGAGACTGGCCACTCGACCCCGGCGAGCTTGTACCCCACTACCAGGCCGTGCAATCTTTCATGCACCTGGCTGGAACCGATGATCCCTTATCTGGACCTTTTCCATTCTTTGCCGATCCCGTCAGACCTTTTGATCTGTCCTCAAATGCGGAATCTTTTTTGACTGCTTTGAACTCCCGGAAGGAGGCAATGGCGAACGGCGGAATTTACACTGGAAGATCACGGATAGCTGTCGGGTCGGGATATCCCTCAGACCGAGGAGCTAGCTTTCTTCCCGATCTATTTATCGGCGGTGTAACAAATGGAGCCACCTTCAACGCCGCCGAAGTTGTGGATGATCTGAAGCGCCATCCCCGTTTCGAATACGTAAGCGACGTAACCGTAACCGGGTTTGAAGAAAATGCCGATGGTGTCCAGGTATTCGCTGGCAGAGGAAATGATGATAAAGTGCAAGTATTTGAAGGAAGGCGACTTTTTCTTGCCGCCGGTGTATTGCCGACAGCTCGAATCGTTCTGTCCTCGCTTAAGGCCTACGAACGCGCGGTGCCTCTAAAACAAAGTATGCATTTTATTTTTCCAATCCTGCACGTTTTTCCAGGACCTAGCTCCCCGAACGACAACGCTTTCAGCTTAGCGGAAATCTTTATTGCCTTTCAGGACACCGCAGAAACTGGCTACTGGTCATTTCTGTCTATTTACCGCCTATCGGAATTCTTATTGTATAGAATTAGAGAACGCTATGGTCCGCTAGCGGCTGGAATACGGTTGCTGGACAAGATTCCGCTTTTCAATCAATTTGTCTGCCAAGGCTACCTGCACTCAGCCCTGTCTCCAGATATGACACTAGTTTTGGAAAGAGAGGCCGACGGCAAGGAGGGGAAAATCCGCGTTACGACGCGCTCTCATAGTGAGGCTAAAAAAACGACCCGTCGCCTAGTACGGAAATTTTCCCGAAAGGTGTGGCGGAGCGGCATTTTTCCCATCGCCGCTGCCATTGACGCGAACGTCCCAGGACGCGGTAACCATGTGGGTGGCACGTTTCCCATGCGCGAGCAGCCAAGCGACCTGGAATGCGATAAGCTGGGCCGCCCCAATGGTCTGTCCAGGGTTCATATTGTCGATGCGTCAGTGCTGCCGAGCATCCCGGCGACAACCATCACATTTGGCGTCATGGCCAATGCCTATCGCATCGCAAAAGCTAGTTGCACCCTTTAGTGAGGGGAACTTGCAGCGCTCTTGCCGACGATTTGATATTCGGATTTTGAGGTTGGGGAAGAGGAAAAATCGTATGTCGGCCAACGTTCTTTGGCGTGATAGACCGATCCCACCGAGTTTGCGACCGTTGGCATGGAAAAAAACTTGAAGGAATAATAAAGGTCCCAAAAAAATTCCCCGGTCCGTAGGCCGCGCCATAACCGTCTGACGACGAATCCGGGGTTGAACAGGATTGCCCTTTTGTAGGCAATATCCATAAATTCTTTAATGGTTTCGTAACTCAGATGCTTGTGACTAAATAGAGGTTGTGACGTGTAAATGAAATATTCGTCCCAATCGAAGGATCGGATCAGCCCCTTTTCCCAATAGTCCTGAAACATGGGTGTGCCCGGAAAAGCGATAGCAATTCCAAATTTCGCCATGTCAAGTGGTAACGATCGAGCGTATTCGATGGTATCGTTCATCGATTTTTCCGTGTCTGGAGACAAACCGAGAAGAAAAAATCCGCTGGTGTCAATGCCGGCGGCACGGGCCATATCCACCGCCTTGTGGCCTTGTTCGATGGTGGCTTGACCACCCTTGCCGAACAATTTTAGAACTTCGTCATTGCCTGTTTCAAAACCAAACGAAACCCGGTAGCAACCAGCCTGACGAAGCGCACGGAACAATTCGTCATTAGCGCTCTCAACGCGGATGCCGTTGGTGCAGCTCCAGGCCATATCCACACCAGTCGCTGTAATTGCCTCACAAACTGCGATCGCCCACTTTTGGTCGGAGGTGAAAATATCATCAGCGAGAAGAAATTCTCGATAACCGAGTTCATACATATGCTTAACCTCGGCAGCGCAG
>CAJWOI010000383.1 GCA_913044255.1 uncultured Alphaproteobacteria bacterium | reverse complement strand
TCCTCCTGATTGACCTCCAACACTGTTTGCATTTGACTGAGGTCTACACACACACCCCCATATAATGCTGCGACATGTCCCTCAAGTGAGGTCCCGGTACCATAAGCAATAACAGGGGCTTGATATTTAGCACATAGCCTAACGGCTTGGCTTACCTGTTCGGTACTAGTCACAAAGACAACCGCATCAGGACTGTGAGGCAAGTGAAAAGATTCATCCGTGCCATGGCGTTCACAAACCGCAGCTGAGGTGGTTACATTCTCGCCAAACTCCCTTACCAAATCATTGATCAACGGACTAGAGGGGTCGAACCGCTCACGTTTTGTCGCCGTTGAAGACACCATTTCCCTGACCTTTTCTCTTAAACAAATCTATCGTCCCGTAACTTATAACCTAATTCAAACACTCACCCAATCGGTAGCACAAGTTGCCCCGGGGACCTATTCACCCCTTTCTATTTGTATTGGTGGGCGCGAACGTTTCCGGGGACTTTAGGCAACAATCTGTGTTTCCAAAATACCTTTCACCCGAGGATCGCCAAACTCAGGCCTTTATTAAAACCAATACTTGATATCGGCAGAAAGTTAGCGTAACGCAAGCTATCACGTACCTTCATTAAATAAATAGCAATGTTTTTCCTCTGAACCCAACCAAACCACAGGAACACGCACCTTTGACATTAATGCCTCTGAATACTCCAATACCCACACCCTTCGACCTTCATCGAGAAACGGTGCAACCGGCTTGGATAGACTATAACGGCCACCTCAACATGGCGTATTACCTTCTCGCCTTTGATCACGCCACAGATGCTTTGTTCGATTTTCTAGGACTGGGCGCTGAATATGTTCAGACCAGTGATGGAACAACTTTTTCATTAGAAGCACACATTAGTTATTTGGCTGAGGTTGGGGAAAGCGACGTGCTTCGTTTTGAAACATATTTATTTGATTTTGACGAAAAGCGCATGCACTACGCTCACGCGATGTACCACGATTCAAAGAATTATATGGCTGCCACCAATGAACTCGTATCTCTGCATGTAAGTCGTTCAAAACGTCGGGCAATGCCAATGCCCCAAATCGCGCAAGAACGCCTAACGATAATGAAAACTGCGCATGAAAATCTCGTGCCGCCTCCTGGAATGAGCAGACAAATGGGCCTGAAGCAAGGACGCGCCTAAACTGTGTTTTGTGCCGATAAAAATCAAGTGAGGCCCACCGCATAGCTAGCACTACTAGAGAAGAAATCTTTGAAGATCTAATACCCCATAATTCTTCGTACAAAGTCGACTTGCAATGTTAACAATGTACGGGTCATGATAGAGGTACGTGTCAGTGATTAGGGAGGACAAACCTTGGCAAGTAGTGGGCGAAAAAATAGACCGATTATGGTGACAGTTAATCCGCCCGCCTGGCAACGCGCTCTGTACATGGTTTTATTTGCAATCGTCGCGTACATTTTGTTGTGGTTCGTGTTTTTTCTTTCGTTTGTGCAGTTTCTATTGGCCACTATTAATGATTCCGAAAATGACAATCTCCGTCAGTTCACCACACGAGTAAATACCTATTTTGGGGAAATTCTTGATTTTCTGACCTACGCACGCGATGAGGTGCCATTCCCGTTTTCTCCACTAGGCCGCTCTAGGGACTCCTAGACATCTGGACAGTCAGCCCGACGCTCACAGAGAAATTGCGGCCTCTGGCGGACCTAAAGCAGCCAAAGAGACGTAAGCAATGACCAGTACAAATCCGACTCCTGGGGAGGAATTTGTTGACGATGTACGTTCACCAACTACTCCAAACCTTAGTTATTTACCTTCGGAACGACTTGCAGAATTAAATCAAATCGACAGTCGGACGGCTACTGCTGCTGTCATCGGGACAGTCGCTACAATAGTCGGCGTACTTGCAATAGCGCTATTGACGTGGAATCTCATATTCGTAGCAGCAGCGATCGTAATCATCGGAACCAGGCAGCATGCACTCATCGTCCTTGCACATGATGCCACCCATTACCGTCTTTTCAAGTCCCGATGGTTAAACGATCTGGTTGGGGGCGCGTGCGGGATAGTCTGCTGCGTATCGATGCATACATATAGGATTATTCACCGCCTTCATCACAACCACCTTTACCAAAAACAGGATCCTGATATTCCATTACATGGTGGCTATCCTCGCGGCCGTAGTTATTTAGCAAAAAGGTTGCTACGTGATTTATGCGGATTGACCGCATGGAAGACTTACGCTTACTTTTTTGGTGCGCCATCTTCCAACATTGCAAACAACCAGCCTCTTCAGATCCTTGATGACACCTCCCCTCGCCTTCGAACACGGGCTCGGCGTGATCGCTGGCTGGTCGCAAGTTTTCATGTCGCCGCATTAGCAATAGCGTATACCACGGGCTACGGGTTTGAATATCTTCTACTGTGGCTGCTGCCACTGGCAACTATCGTTCCAATGCTGTTGCGACTACGCGCAGTGTGCGAACATGGAGCAGTCATTGATCTCACTTCACCCCTTGGCGCCGCCAGGACGAATCTCGCGCCAACTCTGGTTCAATGGGCGTTATTCCCGCATCATGTAAACTATCATCTCGAACACCATATTTATCCAGCGATTCCACACTACAAGCTGCCAGACTGCCACCGTGAAATGACCCGACTTGGTGTGCTCAAAGGAGCCGAGGTGCGTACAATCAAAGACACCCTTGGACTCATTTTTGCAGACCAGCCGGCCACGCGATAATCCGTTGACCTTACTCTACATCTTCGTGAAGAAGCACCCTGTGAATGTCTAAAACGATTTGCATTCTATCGTTTTCCGGCAGCGCGCGTGTCGACTCTTTGAACGGAAAAATGCTTAGAGTCGCCACACAAAGTGCGCGTGCCGCCGGAGCCGTGGTAACGGAAATAGACCTCATGAACTACCCTATGCCGATTTACCACGGTGACTTAGAAGTAACGGAGGGCCAACCAGAGAGTGCTAAAGCGCTAAAATCTTTAATGCGAGACAGCCACGGTTTTTTGATTTCTTCTCCGGAGTACAATGGCGGTTATTCGCCACTACTTAAAAACGCTATTGATTGGGTTTCGCGACCAGTCCCAGGGGAACCACGATTAGCAGCCTTCACTGACAAAACGGCG
>CAJWOI010000382.1 GCA_913044255.1 uncultured Alphaproteobacteria bacterium | reverse complement strand
ATCGAATGGGCCATACAGAAATCGATCTTCACGACGACATGGATAGCCTCGTCGGTTTGCGAAGAACGCCTCGGGAGCCGTTTCTCCCTACTACTAGATCGCGGAACCAAGTCTTTGAATACGCTTTTGACCCAGACCAACCTTTCAAGGGACAGGGAAAGAGCTTCTATGTTTTAGGCGAAGACAATGTCAAAGTGAGCGCCCACAGTTTCGATCCACAAGCTGGCTTGATTAGCATACAATCGAAAACTGAGCCTGCGCCGAGTCTGTCACTTATTCCTGATGAATTTGTGCGTCCCAATCCCATCCCTGATGCTATTGCCGATGTGGTTCAAACTTTGCTTGAGACTGATTTCTCTTCGTCAGCAATATCTGACTTTCTTCTTCGCAACAAACCCAGATTCACTGACGGGACAAAAGCGCCTATCATTTCACCAGAATTGTCGGGTATAGATCTGATCTCTGCAGTTATACATACGGTCAACAATTTGGATGATAGTTATCTCTGCATTCAAGGTCCCCCAGGCGCTGGAAAGACATACACAGCCCGCCACGTTATCAGTGACCTCCTTGCGAAGGGCAAACGGGTTGGAATTTCCTCCAACAGTCACAAAGCCATCATCAACTTGATGGATGGAATTGCCGAGCAGGTGCTAGATGAAAGAGCTCCGCAGCGACTTTTTAAGGTCGGCGGTGAAGCTGACGATCCAATTTTCGATAGGGACAATGTCGAATATCGGAGGGACGCCAAGGCCTGCTCTGCTGAACTGAACGAACCCGGCCTCTGCGTTGGAGGAACGGCCTGGCTTTTCTGTAACGCACTCCTCAAGGAGAACCAAGACACTAAGAGACTGGACTACCTCTTCATTGATGAGGCCGGACAGGTTTCCGTAGCCAATCTTATCGGGATGAGTCGGTCCGCAAAAAACATCATCCTTATGGGTGATCAGATGCAATTAGGTCAACCTATCCAAGGAAGCCATCCTGGCGAAAGCGGGCTTTCTATACTCGAATATCTTCTACAAGGGCATGCGACAATCCCAGCGAACATGGGTGTGTTTCTTCCATTGACCTACCGCATGCATCCTGATATCTGCAATTTGATCTCAGAACAGATTTACGACGGCCGCCTGAAATCGGCGGAACAGACTGAAAAACACGTTGTCGGCCTGTCCCCGAGTATCTTGCAGAAACAGTCTGGCGTTCATTTCGTGCAGGTCGATCATAATGGCAATACTCAAGGAAGCCAGGAGGAGGTTGGAGTTATCGCTAGCCTCGCCGAACGTATGCTCGGTCACCCGTTATGGGAGGAGCGAACGGTTGGGTGGCCCGACATGCTTTTCATCGCCCCGTACAATTATCAAGTAAATCTTCTGAGAGCGGCCCTTCCTGTCGAGGCTCGGATTGGTAGTGTCGACAAGTTTCAGGGGCAGGAAGCACCCATTGTTTTTTTATCGATGTGCGCCTCAGATGCGTCGGAGAGCCCTAGAGGACTGGATTTCCTTTTTTCCAAAAACCGTCTGAACGTTGCGATTTCTAGGGCCCAGGCCCTAGTCATCGTTGTGGGCTCTCCCAAATTGGCAACCACCCCTGTTAACAGTCTCCGTCAAATGGAGTTGGTAAACCTCTTTTCCACGATTGTTGGATATGAATCGTTATGAGGTGAGTGTTTGTTTCGCTATGTGATCGCTACCTAGGTCCGATTCTGACTTACGAGAGTGGAATAGTGAGTAGGCACCCAATTTACAGAGTAGTCACAGTGCCCGTATTTCTGGGACGCCGGGAGTTCATCAGCGGTGGCGCAGCCTTTTCGGCCCTGTACTTGGCCATTAGTATTTTGGGGATGCGACCTGAAGGTTGGAAACTTGTAAGTCCTTGTAAACTAGGCCCAAGCTCACCCCCCGCTAGAACCTTCCGCGATGCGCCATGGTCGCCAGTGATGACGGTGATCCCGCCCGGGACATTCTCAATGGGATCCGCAACCGTCGACGGCGAAGCAAGTGAAGACGAATTTCCGAAACACCAAGTAACAATCTCACAACCGTTCGCACTGGGAGTGTATCCGATGACCTTTGCAGAGTGGGTTCAATTTGCCAACAACACAGAGGCTGACTACAGGCCAGAGCATCTCGCTTGGGATCGCGGAAATCACCCAATTACCGATGTCAGCTGGAACGACGCGCAAGCTTATGTTGAATGGCTGTCCAACACTCTCGGCACCAGGTATCGCCTTCCAAGTGAGGCCGAATGGGAACACGCATGTCGCGCTGGCGCGGACACTCCGTATTGGTGGGGAGACGAATTAGGACACAATCTTGCCAATTGCTGCGCTGGTGGTTCTCTTTGGAACGGTGATCAAACCTCGCCTGTCGGGCATTTTCAACCAAATCCTCTTGGTCTCCACGACGTTCACGGGAACGTTGACGAATGGGTAGAGGATGCGTGGCACGACAATTACGCCAATGCCCCGACGGATGGTAGCGCCTGGGTGACAGAGCTGGAGGAAAGCCATCGCGTGATCCGTGGTGGGGCATGAGACGGGCGCTCAGCCTCCCGCGCTAGCGCACGAGCTCCACACCGTTTCGACACCATTGGCTTCCGAGTAGCTAGTGCAGGCCGCACGTTGCCCATCGAGGCGAACTAATGCGATGTTGAACAGAACAAAGGCTGACAGAACAACACCTTCGAAACCAACACTGAAGAGTCTGTTGCTGGTAATGACGGGGAGGCATTAGATGAAGCACTTCACAGACGAAATTTGCCAAAAGCTCTGTCATTATGTCTATTTGCTCAAAGATCCCCGTAACGGCAGAATTTTTTATGCCGGCAAGGGAGTGGAAAACAGATGTTTTCAGCATGCCGAGGGAGCCATAACCACTGACAGGGTGACTCAAAAACTCTCGCAAATTAGGGAGATTTTGAGCGTATTTGCCGAACCAGAGATTTACGTTCTTCGCCATGGACTGACCGAGCGCGAAGCTTTGGAAGTTGAAGCAGCGGTCATAGACGTACTAAATATTATTGGTGCATCTTTGAATATTGGCGGCCTAACTAACGTTGTCAGCGGCCACGGTGTGGATCGAAGCGGGATGTACTCCGACCAGATTATTGAAAAATACGGTGCTGAAACAGCTAAAATCACTGTCCCG
>CAJWOI010000381.1 GCA_913044255.1 uncultured Alphaproteobacteria bacterium | reverse complement strand
CTTTCAGTGTAGGCATCGCCGCCTGACTGCTTTTGCTTGGGCGTAAACTGGACAGCGCCGAGCCTTGAGAACACACCGAGCAAAAGCCCTATGGGGCAGACGTGACGGCACCAAGCCCTCTTGTTTCGTGCGTAGCCAAAACCGATTAGGATTGCGATCACCATAGTGCCGCCGAAAAGCTCAGCGATAGCCTCAGGGTGGTCCCTTACACCAACCGTCTGGCCAAGAATGGTGACAATCAGGAAAGTTGCAATCGGCGTTCCTTCCCATCGGATCCATCGCGGGATGGTGCGTTGCCGCCCCCTCCGGTTTGCCCATTCGGATGCCGCGCCCATTGGACAGAGCAGACCACACCAGCTGCGTCCGGTGAAGATGACCGAAAGAAACACTAACGGAAACCACACGCCCCACATGACGAAATTTGCAAATTCTGTGAAATGAGAAAACGTGGTGGCATTCTCGGGGGGATCGGGCAGGAACAGCGGAATGGCGATAAGAGCCAGGAAGCCAAAAAACATGAAACCGTGCACCAAGACGAGCCGATCGCGGTAGCGGACAAAAAATACCTCAATTTCTTTTGCTAGTTGCCTGAGGAAGTGATCCGGCTTGTCTGTCTTCGCATCAACGGAAGGGTTTCCCGCGCCGGTGGTAGGAGACCGTTGTATGCGGGAGTGGCTTCTTTCAGCGCGTCCGCGCATCGTCTCTCTCCATTGCCGCGTGCGCCCGACGCTTCCGAAACCAATAAACAACGGCCAACAACAGCGGAACTACGAGAATAAACTGTGCGGTGATGCCCTCGGCGGTGGGAAATAGGCCGAGCCAGTCTATCTGTGGCATCCAGTTAAGCGGCGTAATGGGAACCCAGCGTGCCGCCTGCAGTTCGAGGACGCCCTTGCCGGCGAAAGTTATAGCGAGATAGTAGAGAAGTACCGCCGTGACCGAGAAAAACACACCAAGGGGAAGCCGGAAGGCCGCCGTACGCGTGGCCCAAAAGAGGATAGCGAGGCAGATAATGGCTGCAATGAAGCCGGTGGCCACGGGAACCGTCTGGCCTTCAGTTCCGGCAAGCAGGGCCTGATAGAATAGCACTGTTTCCGCTCCCTCGCGGTAGACGGCGAGGAACGCAGCAAAACCAAGCGTGAACAGTCGGCCACCTGACAGCGCCTTATCAACCTGGCCGTGGACGTATTTTTGCCATCGTTCGATTTCGCGCTTTGAGAATAACCAGTAGCTCACATAGAATAGAACCGCGGCAGCGATTAGCATGGTCACGCCTTCGAGTGCCTCGCGGGATGTACCAGAAACCTCGATCGCGGAAGTCATTAGATAGGCAGTCAACAGACTGGCCGCCAGTGCCCAGCCAGTTCCGTGATAGATGATTCTGACTTTATCTCCCTGGTTCGACCGTCGGAGGTAGGCGATGAGGGCAGAGATCACCAAGATAGCTTCGAATCCTTCACGCATCAGGATCAGGAACGACTGGAGCAAGGCGGAAACGAACCCGCCAGTGGCCCCTGTTTGTGATTCCGCGGTTTCTTTCAGGAGCTTTCGTAAGTCGGCCCATGCCGCCTCGATTGTTTCTGGTGGCGACCCTCGGGAAGCCAGCCCGATAACTCGACTGAACAGAGATTCCAACTCCATCTTGAGTTCGGCATCATTCATGCCGATCGCAGCTTCCATGCCGCTGTTCTCGAAGACATCGAAGTAAAGAGAAGAAACCGCATCGGCCGTCTCGAGCCCGTCCTTGGGTTTGTAGGCTCCAATCACCACATCTCCCTTGGTGACGATGTTGTCGACTGTCTTGGGGATATTCACCGGATCGGCGGCCATGGCTCGGATCGGAGCAAGCGCTGATAGCATCAGAAATGCCGTTATGATCAAACGGGAAATCATTGGTTAACCCTGAAAACACCTGCCGGTATGCCGGCCTCGTCGAGGACTTTTGCGTCCCGACGCACCGCTTGGCGGATGCCTTCGGCAATTTTATTTACGATGTCTGGGGGTTCGCGGTTCTTGATGGCCTTGCGCATGCTTCCAAACTGTTTTTCAACAAGATAGGTGTGCTTTGCGCCGACGGTGGTCCGCATGGCCGCCTCCATTTTGCGGTCTTCAAACACGCCGAAATAGGCTTCGACTACCGCCCGCTGCGCTGCCTTTGCATCCCCTTCCTGGTAGCGAACTTCCGCTTCGTCGATGAAGCCCACGATCAACTCGGCTAGCGGCTGCCATACGGGAGGCTCCTCGGATTTGGCCGTTTCGGTCATAACCAGAACAGCCCCGACAACCGCTATGGCAAAACTAATTGATCTCATTACAATCCTGCCTTTGTTAATGTCAGGAGCCAAACCGGTGTAATCCCCATCCCGGACCCAATCGGCAGACTGGAAGGTATAGAGAATGCGAAGCATTTGCAAATTATACCGTTCATAAAACTATCTCCATTCTCCAACAGAGTATGGTCAGTTTACGGGAAGCATTGGACAGTTCCAGAAGACCTAAAACAGATCTAAAACCACGAGGATAGAAGCTCACATACCTCCGGTAGAGCCGGGGGCATGTTAAGGTGTGTCATCAGGAAACCACCTGTAGGTTCTTGAGCAAAGCCTACAATTGCAGCCAATCTTTCTAATGAGTTAGCCGCCCCTCGTCGGGTGGCTTTTTTCGTTTTCGTTGCGCCGCAAGTAGCCTATAAGAATGAGGTCTATGGATTGGGAGGCTGAAAGTGGAACATATTTTTGAAGAACTGTTAGTAGATGGGAGCGTTCCGTTGCGCGGCTTCGTTTTTGGCTTTGTTCATGTGGGTATTTTGCTTATAGGTTACTACACAGGATGGAGCATAAATCGGCTGATAAAAGTTGTTTCAAATGGATATATAGCCGGCATCATGGGTGCAGCAATTGCACACGTATTTGCGGACTTAATCGCGGCGTTTATAGACCCTGATATAAGATCTGCTGCTATTGGAATTGTTCTGGGCGGCCTATTCCCATTGATTCTCATACCAATTTTCGAGAGATTTATCGTTAAAAGCGAACACCATATCGTGGTGGGCGATCATGAAGATATCCGTAAGGATCTTGATTCCCACTAGATTTTTTGGGACGTCGACTAATTCAAAATCAAACCTTCGGGTCGCCCTTGGCAATCATGGCAA
>CAJWOI010000380.1 GCA_913044255.1 uncultured Alphaproteobacteria bacterium | reverse complement strand
TATTTCGTGATGGCCGGTAGCAAAAGTTCTGTGCGAAAGCGTTCGTTATGATTTTGAAAAGTCTTAGTAAGAATTGCTTCTCCGAGATTAGCATACTCACTAACCTCTTGCTGTCGAACGAAACGGCGCACCTGAGTCCGCGCTTTACCTGTTACCACAAAATGCTCCCAATTTGGGTCAGGTGTTTGGCCGCTTGAGCGTAAAATTTCCACCTGGTCCCCATTTCGAAGCGTAGTCCGAAGCGGAGCGACTCGACCGTTAATCTTTGCGCCAACACAATGGTCCCCAACCTCCGAGTGAACCGAATAGGCAAAATCTACCGGGGTCGCTTGGTACGGTAAGGCAATTAGGTCACCTTTGGGTGTAAAGCAAAATACCTGATCGCGATACATTTCAAGCTTAGTGTGTTCAAGAAATTCTTCTGGCCCCGCTGCATGTTCTAGTATCTCTAAAAGCTCGTGCAACCACCTGTACCTCGGCCTGTCTTGTGTTTCGGTAGGGTTACCTCCTTCCTTATAAGTCCAGTGAGCAGCAACACCGTATTCGGCTAAATCATGCATCTCAGACGTTCGAATTTGTACCTCAACCCGGCGCTTGCCAGGCCCAATCACGGCTGTATGCAACGAGCGATAGCCATTGGGCTTCGGTGTAGATATATAGTCTTTAAAGCGCCCTGGCACAGTTGGGTAGCTCCGATGAACTATACCCAGTGCTCGATAACACTCTTCTTCCGACTCTACCAAAACACGAAACGCCATCACGTCAGCAATTTGCTCAAACGGAACATCCTGCCGTTCCATCTTCCGCCAAATCGAATAAGGGCACTTCTCCCTCCCACTCACCTTCACACTTACCCCTGAATTCTTCAGAGTACGCTCCAACTCACTCACAATAGTCGGTGTCACTTCTCTATCGGATTCTCGAAGTGCCTGGAGACGACTTACTATTGAATTTCGAGCTTCGGGCTGAAGTTCCGCAAATGTCAAATCCTCGAGTTCATCTTTCATTTCTTGCATGCCCATGCGTTCGGCTAATGGGGCATAGATATCAAGTGTCTCTCGGGCGATCCGCCGACGTTTATCTGCACTTCCAATATGTACGAGGGTTCGCATATTGTGCAAGCGATCAGCCAATTTAACCAAAAGGACGCGGATATCCTCTGAAGTTGCAAGTAAGAGCTTGCGAAAATTCTCGGCCTGGCGAGTAGTAGAATCTGTGGCAAGCTCCAGCTTTCCAAGCTTTGTGACGCCTTCGACTAGTCGTCCCACTACTGGACCAAAGAGATCTTCAATTTCCGACATGTTGGCGACACCGTCTTCAACGGTGTCGTGGAGCAAAGCAGTGATAATAGATGCGGTATCGAGCCTGAGAGCTGCGAGTATCCCTGCAACCTCTAGTGGATGGGAAAAATATGGATCTCCTGAGGCGCGTCTCTGAGTCCTATGCCGAGACATAGCGAACACATATGCCTCGTTTAAGGACTTCTCATCCGCATCCGGGTCATAAGCCCTGACCTTATCCACTAAGTGGTTTTGGTGGGTTATTCCCGATGCGCTTGGCTGTGCCGTCACCTCTTGATCACCATGCGAATACCTTAACGGCGTGCTCACGCCCAAAACACAGCACACTCAGTTAGCTATTCCATATTCTTGAAGACGCTGCGTTTGTTATCGAGAGAAAATTCACTATCAGTGGCATTATCGTAATGGGTATCCAGAACTTCCTTGCGCGCCACCGGTCGAGCTGCGGATAAGTGAGCAATCGCCTCCTCTGCGCTTATACTATCAGACAAATTTTCATCCGAATCTTCCTCAAGCTCGTCAGTATCTGCGTGGTGTTGCAAACCTGTCACAACTGACTCCATCAGGTCACCAGGCGCCACCTTGTCCTCTGCAATTTCTCGGAGCGCTACCACTGGATTTTTATCCTCATCCCGGTCAACAAGTAACTCAGCTCCAGCCGCAATATCTCTAGCACGTTGTCCAGCTAGCACTACCAACTGGAAACGGTTCGGAATTTTAGTCACGCAATCCTCTACGGTAACTCGTGCCATCGGTAGTCCTTTCCCTGCCGGATCCAACACAAAGCCCGACATCATACAGCGAACGAAAGTGCGTAAAAAGCACCTGCCAGTCCACTATACTCCACCTTTCATATAAATGGAGATTTGAATTTAACCTCAAGATTTGTCGCAGATTTTATCCTTAATTTCCAGTAAAGGAGATGAAAACGCTAATAAATACTGTTCCCTCCCCAAAGAGACAGCTAGTTTACCTATCGATCGCCCATTCACCGGGTGTGACCACCTTGGCGCTACCTCCACCATCGGTTGCAAAACAAAAGCCCGTTCAAAGATGCGCGGATGCGGCAGAATTAACCCTTGTCGACTGCCGCCATTGCACACTATTCGACCGTAAGCCAGCAGATCCAAATCAAGTGTTCTTGCCCCTCCCTTATCCGAACGTGCGCGTCCAAAAGAACGTTCGACGCCAAGGAGTTGCTCGAGCAGAAGGCTTGGCGCTAAACACGTATCAACCACCACCACTCCGTTGATATACCAATCTTGATCGGACTCAGGCATAGGCGCACTTACGTACCAGCTAGAGCGCCTTCTGGGGCTCACCCCATACTCGACCAATCGCGCAAACGCTGCTTGACACGTTGCCAATGGGCTAACTGATTGCCTGGCCTTAAGATTTGCGCCAAGAGCAACCAAAATTAGTGTATCATCGAGACTAACTGCTTTTCTCCTTATCAATAACGCGCTTGGCGTCAAATCAAGATCAGCCGTGCACTTTACATATTTCTTTGAAAATTACCCTGACAAAGCTCAAATTTCTTGTGGCAATTGCAAATTTAAAATAATTGCAAAATAAGGAAAGTTTCCATGATTTCGTATCCGACTGAAAAATTAGGTTTATTTATTGATGGATCAAACCTATACAACGCTGCACGGGCTCTTGATTTTGATATCGACTACAAAAAACTACTCCAATTTTTTGCAAAAAATGGTCGCCTGCTGCGGGCCTTCTATTATACGGCCCTAATCGAGGATCAGGAATACTCACCAATCCGTCCTCTGGTTGATTGGCTTGATTACAATGGTTACACAATGATCACCAACCCCGCGAAGGAATATATAGATTCTGGTGGACG
>CAJWOI010000379.1 GCA_913044255.1 uncultured Alphaproteobacteria bacterium | reverse complement strand
CCGCGTAGATCGCGGACTCCAATCCAACCGCTCAATATGGAAACTATTCGTCCTTTCGTCGATTTTTATCGTCAACTCGGTAACGAAGTGGTGTCCCGAGATTACGGTGACCCACAATCAATGGAAGCCTCAAGGCAGTTTCTGTTTCTTACTCTTGGTGTGCCACCCAGTCTACTAAAAGGAAAGGCGATATTGGAATTTGGCCCAGGAGCGGGTCATTACTCTAGATTTTGTGCAAGAGCTGGCCCAAGTTCATACACGTTGGTTGAAGGTGTAGCCCATATTCTCGAAGTCGCAAAAGCCAACTTAATCCAACACCATGACGAAGTAGGGCATTTCGAATTTATTCATTCACTGTTTGAAGAATTTAATACGTCACAAAAGTATGACCTGGTGGTTGCCGAGGCATGTATCCCGCACCAGAAAGATCCGACTAGTTTATCGAGGCACATGTCAAGTTTTGTTATACCAGGTGGAGTGATTATCCTCACCACAATCTCCGGAACGTCTTATCTATCTGAAATAGTTCGTCGACTCGCCCGGGACATAATTCTAGATCCGGCAGAGCCGGCTGAAAAGCAGCTTGCGGCACTCACGCCAAGATTTAAGGGACATCTAGAAGCATTGCCTGGTATTGGGCGCTCGGTTGAGGATTGGGTTCTGGACAGTATTATCCAACCGCTTAATTTGACTAAATTGTTTAGCATCCCAGATGCTATCAATGCTGTTGGGGATCGGTTCGTAGCGTATGGATCTTCGCCCCGGTTCGCTCAAGACTGGGCGTGGCATAGAACGGTTTCTAGCCCCCGGACCCACATTAATCAGAAATTCATCGCAAGTTATCTAAAAAAGAACTTGAACCTGCTTGACTGCAATTCTGAAGAAGTCGCTCATGATCAAAAGCTTGGCGAGGAAATAGAGAAGGCCTGCAACAGGCTGTGGACCTCTATGTGCATGCTCGAAACAAAAAACACCACCTCTTGGGCAGAAGTTGACATATGCCTTGAGGAGATTGCCTACTTAATTCCTAGTAGTTACGGCAAAACTAAGATTGCACTTCGAGAGGCAATTGACTGGATTAAGGACGGAGCCCCACTCGGCGTTACGCTTAGGCATTTTCCTGGTTGGTGGGGAAGGGGGCAGCAGCATATGAGCTTCGTCAAACAGACCTCAGATTTGCTGTAGTTGATTCTGTGTTATGTGGAAGCGATATTTCCCGCTGAGTTGAGGTTTTGGGGTGAAGCAGTTAATGCGGGCAAAACGTGCCTGAACAGGGCTGAATCTGATAAAAGGTGTTGAGGGAGCATAATGAGTGAGAAACATGAACCGACGTCAAAAGCAATTTGCGCTTGCCGGTCCTGTGGGGGTTCGGATCTCGTTGAAGTCCTTGATTTAGGGCGCACACCGATAGGTGATGCCTATGTTAAGACCCAGCAACAACCTCAGGAGCAGGAGACTTTTCCTTTGCGTGTTGTGGTGTGTACCAATTGTTCTTGTGCTCAGATAACCGAGGTAATTGACCCCTGGCTTTTATATGGGGCGTTTACATACAAGACCAGTATTTCGCCAGGACTGACAGATCATTTTGAAAACTATGCTGAGGCACTACACCGCTATCTTCAAGACAAGGCAAATTCTTTTGTAGTTGATATTGGAAGCAATGATGGCACGTTATTATCGTGTTTTATGAAGAGAAACTGCAGAGTGCTCGGGGTGGAGCCAGCTTCGGAAATAGCGAATGACGCATCGTCACGCGGGATAAACACAATAAATGGTTTTTTCTCTAGTGACATTGCGGATCAGATAGTAGCCAAGTACGGATACGCAGATCTAGTCACATCAAATAACACGATGGCCAATATCGATTCACTGGATCAATTTCTTGAACACGTGAGCACGATCCTCAATGATAATGGGGTGTTTTGCTTTGAAACCGGTTACTGGCCTGCCATTGTTGATAATCTTCTGTTTGACACGATTTACCATGAGCATCTAACTTATTTCACTTTAAGGTCTTTAGATGCGGCTCTCAAATCACAGGGGCTCAGACTTATCGATGCCAAAAAAATTCCGACCAAAGGCGGCTCGATAAGGGCTATTGCGGCGAAACAGGAATCCAAACACGAAGCATCGCGAAATGTCCATGACATATTAGCCGAGGAGATCTGGAGAGGGTTAGACAATCCAGATAGTTATCTACCATTCGCCAAGAGAGTTTTTTCGATAAAGAAAGAATTTAAGGAAACCCTAAGAAAACTTCATTCTCAAAAGAAAAGAGTATGTGGGTATGGAGCATCGGTCGGGGTTACAACGCTTATATATTTCTTTGAGGTTGCAAATCACTTAGAATTCTTGGTTGATGACAATTTGGCTAAGGTGGGGTTACGCAGCCCTGGGGTTTATCTTCCCGTGTACGGAACAGAATACCTGTATCAGGCGAAGCCTGATTACGCGGCCATATTTGCATGGCGGTACCGCGATCAAATACGAGACCGACATAACGAGTTCCGAAATCAAGGGGGCAAGTTTGTCGAATTTCTTCCAGAGTTCAGAGTTCAGTAGGAATTTATTGATGCACCTAAAGCGTTTGGCACACGTTTGCATGCCAGTAATTGATCTTGAAAAAATTCGCGTTTTCTACTGCGATATTCTTAAGTGCCGTGTAATCCATGAGTTTGTTAATAAGGATAATCAGACATACGGCTTGTTTCTTTATATCAATAATGACTCGTTTCTGGAGTTTTTTCGCTCTTCAGACGAGAGTAGTTCGCAGGCGAATCCAAATCAGCACATTTGCTTCGAAGTTGGAGATATTCAGGAATGGGTTGCTTGGCTGGAATCCAACGGCTACAAGCCCAATGTGCGCCGTGGCCGAACAGATCGTGTTCTCCAGTTTGAGATAACTGACCCAGAAAGCAACATACTGGAATTTCATCAGTACGACACGGAAGCTGTTCAATTCCAGTATTTGGGATTGGATTTAGAGCGCGACGAGGGGAAATAGGTTACCATCTTCCGTGAAAGAATTAGGCGCTAACAGGAAGAACCCCCAAAGCTTTTCGGATAGTGCGAGCCCACCATGAGTAGCGCATCGCGATGTGCCAACTTCCTAAGCCAGGTTCGGACACCACCTCGGACCGATACCACCTAAACTCAGGCGGTATC
>CAJWOI010000378.1 GCA_913044255.1 uncultured Alphaproteobacteria bacterium | reverse complement strand
AGACTTGTTCATCTTCCCCTGATCGTCCTCGAATATGCGCAGATTGGCTATCTTGCATGCAAGAAACTGAGCCTGCTCGTCTCCATCGCCATCCATAGCGCAGACAAGCACCAGTAAACCGTGCCCGACCTGAGCGATGGTATCTCCGTTGACCGTCACACTAGCCTCGGAGACGCGCTGAACGAGTGCCCTCATGAAGCCTTAAAACATCCCCAACTCTTTGTCCATCCGATAAAGCGCCGTTACCCGCGCCATTGCATTCCGGTCAGCTTTAATTGCTTCTTTGGTCCGTCGGCTATCAGAACCGGTAGCAGAAATCGTTTCATTCTGTGATTATTACAGAAAACGGGGAAGAATTGAAGTTTGTTGGTGGGTAAGAATTCTTCACTCTCACTGATGACACATCACCATCAATGTCTGCTTCTGTGCAATCTTGGCAAGTTCTCTGGTGGACATACTCCTAGACCTTTTAGACCATTTGGTGTGAAGCCATCAGTTTTCTCCATCGTTGTTCTTAACTTGCCAAAAGACAATCTCAGCCTTGATTTGGCGATCCCATCTCAACATCGGGCGGATAAAAACTCGCCACCCGCAATCCTCCAAAGGCTTGCCAGTTGATAATTTCATTTTTGTCTAGGAGATTGAGTTCAAATACAACCTCTCCGTTGTTTTCGCCGCCATATTCGCGAACCCGCACCCATGCGGGAAAATCAGTCGGATGCCAACTTTCTCGAGGGCCCAAACGCCAGTCGACATCATCCCACGTAAGGTTACCCGAATTGTTGAGTATTTCTCGCCGCGGCGCACAGGTGGAATCAACAACCATTACGTTTCCGGTATTTGACAAGCGATGGGCGTCACCCATCGCAAAGGAAATAACTGGTGCTTCAATATCAAATTTGGCAGAGCTCCAAATTTGACGCACTTCCATCTTTTCGGGATCAACTTCAAATTCAACCGCTCGGGCAAGACACTCGGCAGGCTTCTTGCGAGGGTGCGGTGGTAAGGTCCCAATGATGCCGTTGTCATACATAATAAATTTGTTGGGACCGGTTACTCTTGGGTTATGGCCGTGATACGGCCAAGTCAATTCATCGATCGGGGTGAGAAGCTTGCTTTCGTATTCACTATTCCAGTCCTGATGATCCCCTAATATCCATATAATTTCCCCGGATTCCTTGTCAATTTTGAGAATGGCATCCTGGTGGCGCAGCGAAACCAGGACGTTGCCGTCATGCGGATCATGGGTTACGCCGTTACCGTGCGTCCAATCGAGTGCGCCTGGGAAACCGCGAACCCACCAATAAGGTTCCAACAGGCCATAGCCGACACGCTCGGTATCTAAATGATCGAAAGTATTCCAGTTCCACACGATTTCGCCTTCTGGTGTAAATTCAACAATGTTGTCGCCGACGACACGCTGAGTTTTTCGCGGCGCAGTTTTATCAATAATATCGGTGTAATAATTCTCGATTTCTTGGGTATTCGCAGTAAGAGCGAGAAAGTGTCCATTTTCCAATTCATGGGGTTGATGATGAAGGCTTTCAGCTTCAATCGGAATGGAGTTTTCGACTGGACCATAAGGACGATTACCAGCATGAAATTGTCGGACAATATTACCGCAAACATCCATTTCGATCGTTCGAAAATCAACATAATGGAAAAACAAATTGCCGTTTTTTAGTTGATGAATCCCCGCGATGCGGGCATCCGAGAGATAGGTCCAAACAACCTCGCCCTCTTCATCAAAGGCCGCAATCAAACCCCATTTTTCCTCGAACTCTGTTTGCTTTGGCGTTGCCCAATGCGCGCGCATCAGAGAAGTTCGCCGAATACTTAACAATGTAAATCCGGCTTCCATGGCCGAGACATCAGAGGTGATGAGCTTGACTTCAGGCATGTCGATGGTGTCGTCAGGCAGCTTGGGTGTTGTGTACGTCAGTTCGAACGGACCGTCGGTTTCACCATTTTGATTGACGACAGTGATCTCTATTCGGTGTTCCGTGTCAGCCCGCATCCCAACAATAGGCAAACCTTGTACAGGATCATAGTTTTCATTAAATTTGACCTGCCAGCTTTTGCGACTATTACTTACGTCGATATTGATTGAGACTGGAACTTTCGTTTTAAAATAGACAAGAGCAACCAGTGGCACTCGTTCATTTGGATTTTGTTTTATTTCAGGAGTTTGTGTGAATAATAACATGTTTTCCTCCATAGAAGTTGGCGTCCCCAAAACATCGGACTGGAACAGGCCGAGACAATGCCATTGAGGTGAATTTTTTGCTCACACGGCCTGTCCTTCCGACAGGTGCCGAGAGGTATTCACCGCGGACCTGAAATTCCAAAGCCCCAACAATTCCCGAATATCTTCAGCGCCTTCCATCATTCTGGGTTCGGCAGGTATTCCTGTGCCATTCGCCACACGGTCGTTCTTAGTGAACGTCGCTGCGATTATTGATGCGCCGGAGACGGCGGCTGGGCCCAGGGAATCTTCGAGGGCAGTTCTGGCTTTGTCGAGTTCGGCCACGTCGGATCCGAGGAGGGCATCAGAAAACGCCAACAGCTCGCTGCCGCCTGGGAAGCGAATATCCAGTTGTCGGTCCACGATTGCTTGCAGATCGACCTCGTGTCCCAACAATTTAGCACCCTCACGGAGTGCTTTGGCATGACCGTTGGTTCAGTAGAAACACTCATTGAGCGCAGACACCCGGGATGCAACAATTTCCGCCTGGGGCCTGGATAAGCCTGCATGGTGCTGATAGTCAAATTCCATGAAATGAGCCGACGGCATATACTGAACTTCTTCCAAATCATGGTGCGCCCGGTATTCGTCCGGGACCAGGCTCAGACCACGCATGATATAGGGCTGCCACGGACCAAAGAGCGCCAGACCAAAGTCTCCGCCATCCGGACCAGCAGGTATGGTTGGAACCCACGCTTTTTCCAACACGGCCGTTGATGGCCGGTCCCGGGTAGGCTGGCCGGATTGGGGCGCCGGCAGAGGTCTTAAGGGAACCCCAATACCCCGTGCAAAGACATCGAAACACGTGAAGCGCGCGATCAGGCCGACTAATTCGACGTACTCAACATCACTGAGACCCTCTTGAATTGCCTGGTCGTAGAAATCTTGGTCCAAGTCTTTTGGTGAGACCGCGAGGCGATGTACCACCCTGCG
>CAJWOI010000377.1 GCA_913044255.1 uncultured Alphaproteobacteria bacterium | reverse complement strand
ACCCATGGGCTTGCGAAATTATGTAAATATGCCATCGCTGCAACAGCACCGGTAGGACGGCTCAAGTTATATTCCCCCGCTTTGCCAGGCACAGTTGGCCAGCTTCCTTTTGTCCCCACTTTTAATGGGTTAGTGGCTAAATCATACATATCATCAACTATGACGTTTCGCGCCCCAGTGCCAATCTCAAAATCCCCACGTAAAAGATCAGCACCGAAAGTGGGATGATGAGCCCACATCACTCGAATCGGTTCTCCCCCCATCATCCGGAGTTTTTCGGTGATTGTGAGTACATCCTCAGAGATCACCAACTCCCGTTCCATTTCTACTGGTACCGTGAAAAATCTCCTCTTTAGACGGATAAAGGTGGGGCCACAATCAAAGCTCCAGGGAGTTATAGACGCTTCACCATGAAAGCCATGAAACACGCCATCAAACTCACAAGCATCACCACCATTCGGGAAAAGCAATGGCCAACCACCGCCATACCGTGTCAACCATTCTTCTTCATTTGGAGCAGCACAAGATGCTATAGGAAACGAAATTGGGTCCCAAGGCGTTGAACCTAAAACAGAGGCATTAAGGCCGTGGTGGTGAATTGACGTGATCGTGCCACCTACTTGAGGCATTACCGCCACGCGCAATTGATCGTTATCCAGTATCAATGTGTCGCTACGATCAGAACAATTCATGCGGCATGCTCGCTAGTTGAATCCACAGACTATACGGTGCACATTGGGCAAAACTATTTCTCTGAAGGTTGCATCATTTCAATAACAATTCCGTTTGGGTCTCTCAGGTAAAGCGACCAACCTCCAACATTGGGGCCCTCATCCAGATATACCGGGGGCGAAATAAAGTCTATCCCCTTCTCAACTAACTGACTATAAATAGATTTCAAATCATCCACTATGTAACAAATGTGGCTGCTACCCGGGTTGTTGGGAGTCAAATCTTGAGGATTGCCTTTAGGATTTATGTATTGCAACAGTTCAAGCACATGTTCAGTTCCAGGAATCCTTAATAGAGTCGCATGAACAACAGCATCAGGAAAACCAATAATTTTCCTGAAATAGTTGTTAGTGACTTCCGGTCGTTCATTGATAACTTCGAACCCCAAAAGATCTCGGTAAAATTTTAACGTGACGTCCATATCTATCACGGTATAGGACGTGTGGTGAGCTCCAGTTACTGGCATAGCATAACTCCCTAGCAATTGGTTTTCGAAATTAGTATCGTGGAGTTGGGCATTTTCTAGGCGTTGAAGGCATCTTCAAACGGATGAAAAAGATGATACGCGGCCCAGCCGCCATCGACTCGCAATACTTCGCCGTTCACAAAAGATGACTCTTCCTCGTTCGCAAGAAAAAGAACGGAATCAACAACCTCCGAGAGCTCTCCCCAACGCCCCATCGGCACTCGACCAAGGTAGTCTTGTTCATTAACGATACCGCTATTTATTGCGTCAATAGCAAGATCTGTCTTCACAATTCCTGGCGCCACAGCGTTTACCCTCACACCATATTGCCCCCATTCGGAAGCTAACACCTTCGTCAACATAATCAGCCCTGCTTTTGCGGAACAATACGGAGCGCGACCCTTTTGCGCTAACAAACCGTTTACTGATCCGATGTTAATCAAACACCCACTTTCCTGTTCAATCATGACAGGGCCAATCTGATTCGCACAGAAAAAAGCCCCGGATAACATAACATCTATACTTTCCTTCCACTCTTCGGGACCCAAATCAATCACTAATTTGTGATTTGCAATGCCTGCATTATTTATCCAGACGTCTATTCTCCCAAATTTCCGTACTATTCTTGATATTGCGCGTTGCGCAGAGGAATGCTCCCTTACATCGAGCTTCTCAAAAGTTGCATCCAGTGTTGTTGCGGATTTAATACCAGACTTCTCATCGATGTCAGTCAATATTACTTCGGCCCCTTGACTCACAAAAGCCTTCGCAAGAGCAAACCCAATCCCTCGAGCAGCGCCAGTGATACAAACTACCTTACCTGAAAAAATCATGCTAATTTGAACAAGCGTGACCTATACCGGCAGATTACCCCAAGCGACCCAGCCGCCATCTACGGTAACGGTAGTAGCCGTGATGTAACTCGCACGATCGCTGACAAGAAACTGTACAACACTAGCAATTTCGTCCACCTCTCCAACTCGATTCATCGGAGTTCGTTGATTAAATTTCTCCTCAGAAGCGTCGCCGGAATTAACCACCTGTTGAAAAAGCTGTGTGCGAGTAACCCCCGGCGCTACACTCACTACGCGTACACCTCTTCGCGCCCATTCGCATCCAATATTTTCAGTTAAGCTGATTACGCCAGCTTTACTACTGTTATAACTTGCTCGCAAGGGCCATGCCCCGAAACCTCCAATAGAACTGATGTTTAGAATGACGCCTTTTCCCACTTTCAGCATTGAACGCCCGACTGCCTGCATACAATAAAAGACACCACTCAGCATCACATCAGTCTGTTTAGACCAGTCGTCTATGGAATACTCTTCTGTCGGTCCGATAGAAACTAATCCAGCATTGTTGATCAGGATGTCAATCTGTTCGTGAGCTTGGAGAGTTGACTCGACTGCACGCTCTACACTGACCGGATCTCGGACATCTATTGGTTGATAGGAGGCGTTTAATCCAGTTGACTCAAGCTCAGCTACCGCTTTCTTACCTGCCTCATCGTCAAGTTCTGCGATGACAACACTTGCTCCAGCTTTACAGAGACGCTGTGCAATCCCAAATCCTATTCCTCGACCACCACCAGTAATGATTGCGATTCGGCCATCGAGCTCCCCCATATTCAGTATCTCGCCTCGAAGAATATCTTTCTTGATTTGGTTATGTGACCTTAACGGAAACGCTCACTGTATTCCCGATCAGCACGCTTACAACATTCTATTTAATTGCACCCGCCATCAACCCACGGACAAAATATTTCTGAAACGATACGTAAAGAATGACCATTGGCGCAGTTGCAAGCACCATTCCTGCCATTGTTAATGGGATTCTATTGTTGTACCGACCTTGGAAAACACTAATTCCAGCCATAAGTGTTCGTTTTTCATCATCATTTAAGAAAATGATTGCGATAAGCAAATCATTCCACACATACAATGAATTAACCACAACCAAGGTCAATACTGGGGGGAGAGAAAGA
>CAJWOI010000376.1 GCA_913044255.1 uncultured Alphaproteobacteria bacterium | reverse complement strand
CGATACCCTGGCCGAACTTGCCAGAACCGTAAGCGATATCGTCGGATCCCATGCCGGTGCCGTGGCTGTCGCCGATGGTATCTTCAAGGTCCCCGTCGAATGGCCAGTAGGCAATCAGGCCCTCGTGGAGCGGGTTATATCGTGGGAGAGGAAAGATCTGTTGGTTTGCCAATGCAACAATCTGGTCCTCGCTGAGGGCGACATTCCATACCGCCACATCATCTATGGATCCCAAAAACCAGTTGCCGGTAGCATCATAAACGCCATCGCCTCCCATGTTGAAAGTGTCCCCTGAACTAACCGGTCCACCACCACCTGCAGTGCCGATTTGCTCTCCGTTTGAATAAACGTGCATTCCTTCCGAGTTAACAATAACAGCGACATGGGTCCATTCCTCCAGGGTCGGCCCAAAATCCACATTGATATTTCCAGCAGGAGTCCAGTACTGCATCGTCGTCGGGTTAATCATCCCATACTCAACAGCGTCGTTCTGGCCAATCAAACCGACCCGATTACCCGGTTGCTGCTCAGGCATGAGCATCCAAAAGGATAGGGTCAACTCCTCGAGATCGTTGAGCAGGCTCACATCAGTCGTGACAGAGTCGTCCGCTCCATCAAACTGAATGGCTTTGTCACCGCCACCGCCAGTTGCACCTGTCACGAATTCCGGTTCACCATTAACAGTGCCGTGGTTTCCACCCTCGGACATATCCGGTGTTGACTCTGGATCAGACTGATCATCGAATGGCCAATAGCCTATCAGGCCCTCTTCGAGGCCCTGGGCATTTAGACTGGCGGTGCCAACGATCGCCATTAACGATACGATTCCCGCAGCTATAAAGCGGCGCGTCACTGTTAGTTGTTTAGTCATGGTATTAGTTTTAGTTTGGGATTGAATTTATATTCTTTAATTAAATTATATTACCCCAATGGGAGGTAATATAATCTCATCAGATTACTATTTGTCTTATAAAAATTTGAATTTCCACCGATTTCGGGACCGGCTGCCTACAGAAGTTGCGAGGGCGCAACAAGTTTTTCTGTTGAAAAGTTATTCACATCTTATACACTAGTTGCATTTCAAACATGGTTTTTAAATGGTGTTACGGAGCACTCTCACGTTGCCGCGCCGCACCGTTACACCATCACGATCCATTTTTTCCAGTAGTGGGATTACAATTCGTCGCGTGGTATCTGTCGCCGTTCGCAGTTCGCTGGCAGTCGCCTGCCCATGTTTGCGCAAGTGCTGCTTGACCAATAATCGGCAGCGATTGAATTGAGCCGCCCCGAGCACCAAATCGGGGCTCACATCAACGACTTCACCTGCATCTATGAGAAACTGAAGCGCCTGCCGCCCGGTTGAATTTTCAGTGATGTATTTGCGCGCCGGTGGATCGGGCATTTGCATTGTCCGGCGAAGTTTTTCCCCCACATCCCTCAAATGCGCCGGAAGAGCCGGTTTGTGGCTATTGCGAGCAATATGGTTTTGCCGACGAATGAACCCATTGCGGCAAAGATCCGCAATGAGTTCAGGAAAAACATCATGCCCGGGAAAAGCCTGTGCCATCACTGGATGCAGTTGATCCAAGGAGAGCCCGGGCAATTCGGGACGGCTGGCATGCTCGTCTTCCACGCGTTGTGCCATTGCGGTAATCGTCGATTGCCATCGGCTTTTGTCAGCGATCCAATCGCCCGCCTGGAGCGCCTTGCATGAGTCCAATAACTGCCTTACAGCCTTGTCGATTTCTACAGGTGAAAAAGAGGAGGGGCGCAAAAGGGTGTCGCGTTCAGCAATGCCATCGCGTGTCAATTGTGTCTCGACCCAGGTTTGCGGATGCTTAGGGGCCGCGATCCGCGCCTGAAGCAGTTGCATTCTGGCAGGGGCGCGCATTCTCTTTCTATCCCCATCCACATCAAGCACAAGGCCCCCCGCGAGTGTGGCTGTTTCCTGCCAATTACGAATGACGACGCGATCCCCGAGCCAAATGCAGACCGGCTGTTCAAGGCGCAGTTGGGCCAGTCGGTTTTGGCCCCGCTCGATGACCCCGCCGGCCGCCAAAACCAGTCTCGCCGGCCCATGGCCGGTGCCATGATGCACACGCACACGCGTGTTATTGCGCAAAGGCGAAGCATCAGAGAGAAGTCGTGACGAACGCTCGAGGCAGACATCCAGTGTCGCAGTAGTTTGAGCCAACTCAGGCA
Source organism: uncultured Alphaproteobacteria bacterium (assembly GCA_913044255.1). Taxonomy (GTDB): domain Bacteria; phylum Pseudomonadota; class Alphaproteobacteria; order UBA7887; family UBA7887. Next base: position 981 of record CAJWOI010000376.1, on the reverse strand, counting down.
AAGTGATCGTAGCCCCGCGTCTCACGGCATAGCGGGACAGGTCAGCAAGGTTAATGGCCGTGCGCGTCCCGGGCTGGGCCACTTCCTGCTCGCGGTTGTGGGATTGCAAACCGCGAACACGGGTTTCACGGCCTGGGGGAAGAGTGAGGACGGTTTGCCCCTTTTGTAGTGTGCCGCCAGTGAGTGTGCCAGTGACCACCGTACCAATGCCTTGCACCGTGAAGATGCGATCCGCCGCCAGACGGGGTTGATTGTAATTTTCATGAGCCGGTATTTGATCAACTACAGTGGTCAGGGCTCTCTTCAAATCATCCAACCCCGCTCCGGTCTGCGTGGAGAGAGGGATTATGTCTGTCCCTGCAAATGGACTGTTGCGAAGTTGATCGCTTATTTCTTGCACCCGCACGGTGGTGTCCTGAACAAGGTCAGCCTTGGTAAGAGCCACCACGCCGCGCGTCACACCCAAGTAACTGAGGATTTGTAAATGTTCCTCCGTCTGGGGCATCCAGCCGTCATCGGCAGCCACCACGAGCAGAGCGAGATCCACGGCACCCACACCTGCCACCATGTTTTTTACAAAATCCTGGTGTCCCGGCACATCCACGATCCCAAGGTTGCGGCCAGGTAATACCAGATGGGCGAAACCCAGATCAATGGTCATGCCGCGCGTTTTTTCCTCCGGCAACCGATCCGGATCCGTGCCGGAAAGCGCCTTAACCAGAGAACTCTTGCCGTGATCTATGTGGCCGGCGGTGGCGAGAATGGCGTGCCGCTGGGTCATTTTTCGTACACCAACAAAGGTTTGAATTCAGTAGAGGCCACTGCGAGGGATGTAACAGTGATGGTGATATATTTTCATTTTGAGATGAAGGATTGCCTGATGGCATTCATGAGCGGCTTTTCCTGATCTGGAAGAATGGTTCGCAAATCGAGACGGAAACGACGGCCGCTGATGGCACCGATCACTGGAGGTGTGGCCCG
>CAJWOI010000375.1 GCA_913044255.1 uncultured Alphaproteobacteria bacterium | reverse complement strand
GTGCGAGCCATATGCAAGTACGCAGCCGGGGGTAAACCACCAGGAAATATGAATGAAGATAGGGGATGAAGTTCAGCGTTTAGAAGATCTATTTCCTGTTCCAGGCGCCCAACTTGTTGTTCGTTCACACGCAGCGCTGGATTTTCGTCCCCACCCACCGGCACGCACAAATCCGCACCGAGATCAAAAAGATCATTTTGGATTTGAGCAAGCATGGAGTCTACCTTGCCATCTGTATGGAGGCGCGCTACGCCTATAGAAGAATTTGCCTCATCGATTGCACCATATGCGGCCACTCGCAATGCATGCTTGGGCACCCGAGTGCCATCCCCAAGCGAAGTAAGCCCTGCATCCCCCCCGCGCGTATAAATTCTGTCTAGTTTTACCATTATAGTCGATATAGATAAGTCCAAAGAACAGGCCATCCGGGAGAATTTAAGCGGACGGATTAGGCGACGTCAACTTACTCTCGTCAGTTTCAATGCAATGAGGTGTTTTCGCATAGACAGGAGATGGTACCGCATCCCAAAAGAAACAAAATAAAGCGAATAGCATTTTTCTAGTTCCTTACTTTTAACGTAGCATTTTCGTCGAAAGACTTCCCGCGTGTTGCTCACTTCAGGAAAGTGAGTACACTCTAATTTGCGCGCCAGAGTCGAGATCAAGGAGCAAACATGGTTCAATTTAGCACTAGCCAGCCTGTCCGTCGGGTTGAAGATTCTCGGCTTAGTACGGGGAAAGGTCAATATACGGACGACCTGAAAATTCCCGGGCAAAGCTATGGATACCTTCTACGGTCACCGTTTGCCCACGCCCTCATTAAGTCGCTGGATTGCGCAATTGCCAAAAATGCTCCGGGCGTCGTCGGCATCGTCACCGCCGCGGATATAGAGGCTGAAGAAGCGAATAGCATTCCATGCCTCGTCCCTCTAGATAACCGCGATGGCACAAAGGCACCGCTGCCCGTTCGCCCAGTTCTATGCTTAGACAAGGTCAGACATGTTGGCGACAATGTTGCCTTCGTTATTGCTGAGACATTCATTCAGGCCAAAGACGCAGCTGAATTGATTGAGGTCGAGTATGAAGCGCTAGATGCGACAACAGACACCGAAGGCTCACTGCTTCAAGAAGCGCAGCAGGTTCACGAAGAGGCAAGTGGCAACTTGGCTTTCGATTGGGGTCATGGGGACGAAGACCGGACAAACGCGGCCTTTGAAAATGCAGCAAATGTTGTGAGTTTAAAGTTAGTCAATAATCGCCTGATCGTGAATTCAATGGAAACACGTGCTGCCATTGGAGAGTTTGATTCGATCAGCGGCAAAGCCACACTTCACTCGTGCACTCAAGGAGGATGGTTACTAAAAGATCAGATCGCGAACCACACCCTCAAAATTGAACCTGGTTTAGTGCGAGTGGTCACACCGGATGTGGGCGGCGGGTTTGGTATGAAGACATTTTATTACCCTGAACAAGCTTTGTGCCTTTGGTCCGCCCGAAAATTCGATCGGCCAGTTAAATGGGTGGCAGAGCGTGGGGAGTCATTCCTGTCTGACACCATGGGCAGAGACCATGTGACACAAGTGGACATGGCATTTGACTCAGAAAACCGGATCGTGGGCATGCGTGTCGACACTGTCGCCAATATGGGTGCATATTTATCCAATTTCGCTCCGTTCATCCCAACCCTTGCCGCAATAAAGGTGATGCCGGGGGTCTACGATATTAAATCCCTCTACGCACGTGTGCGCGGTGTGTTTACCCACACTGTTCCAGTTGATGCTTATCGCGGGGCAGGTCGTCCAGAATCCATCTATATGATTGAACGCCTGATGGACAAGGCGGCACAAGAGCTAGGTATTGACAGGATTCAGTTGCGCCGTAAGAACTTTATCTCATCAAAAATAATGCCATTTACCACTACTGCCGACGAAATTTATGACTCGGGAGACTTCGATCGTGTAATTAACATGGTAACTGAACGGGCTAACTGGCAGACTTTTGGGGACCGGCGCGCCGAAGCGAAAGACCTGGGACGGAGGCGAGGTATTGGGCTCTGTTACTATATCGAATCCACTATGGGTGATCCGGGAGAGGCGGCCGAAGTACGGTTTGAACCTGATGGCACCGTGTCCTTATTAGTTGGGACCCAGTCGAATGGACAGGGACACGAGACGGCGTATGCACAGGTAGCCTCGGATAGACTGGGTGTTCCTATCGGAGAAATCCGTATTGTGCAGGGAGATACCGACCTCGTGGCAACCGGAGGGGGCACCGGCGGTTCACGTTCGCTGACTGCTCAAGCAACCGCCATTGATGCTGCTGCTGATTTGGTAATTGAACGAGGGAAACATTATGCTGCACAGGGACTAGAGGCAGCGTTTGCAGATATTGAATTTGAAGATGGCACATTTAAAATCGCTGGCACCGACCGGCATATAGCTATTCTCGATCTAGCACACCAAGCGCGTACAATGGATGCACCGACCGACGATATTGATGGCGGCCTGGATGCACGCGGGACAATCACATTGCCAGCGTGGACGTTCCCTAACGGCTGTCATGTAGCCGAAGTCGAAATTGACCCACAAACCGGGGTCACAAGCCTGGAAAGCTACACAATAGTCGATGATTTCGGTACTTTGGTGAACCCACTATTGGTAGAAGGCCAAGTTCACGGTGGCATTGCTCAGGGGGTTGGCCAGGCGCTACTTGAAAAAACGGTCTACTCAGAAGACGGACAATTACTCTCAGGCTCATTCATGGATTACTGCATGCCTCGGGCGGACGATCTCCCGTCATTCGATTTCTCCAATGTCGTGATTCCATGTAAAAACAACCCACGCGGTATCAAAGGATGCGGTGAAGCGGGCTCGGTTGCCGCACCAGCTGCAATCATCAATGCAATAGTTGATGCACTGGCGGAGGATGGGATTGACCATGTTGACATGCCTGCAACCCCACAAATTGTCTGGCAAGCAATCCAAAACTCTAGTCCCTCATAAGCGGAAACCGTCCGCCAAACAATGATCGTTACGTAGAGAACAGTATTCGGTTTTGAGCATTTGCAATTGCGGCCCGCCAAGATGACTCAATCGTCAAGCCGCTCGTCCTGCGCCAACACAGAAAGAGTCGGACGTGCAAAGCGCAGATTGGCGCCCCGACTCATAGTTCGCATAGGCGTCCTGAGG
>CAJWOI010000374.1 GCA_913044255.1 uncultured Alphaproteobacteria bacterium | reverse complement strand
ATCGGAATGGGAGTATGCTGCGCGGGCGGGAACATCGACAAAATATTCCTGGGGCAATGATAAGGGTCGTAACCAAGCTAATTGCGATGGTTGCGGCAGTAGGTGGGATGATAGCCGGACGGCTCCGGTTGGCAGCTTCGCTCCCAACTCCTTCGGCCTTCATGACATGCACGGTAACGTTTGGGAGTTGGTAGAGGACTGTTGGCATTACGATTATGGCGGGGCACCTAGTGGAGGTGATGCCTGGAAGAGCGGCGGTAATTGCTCCAAGGGCGTTATTCGCGGCGGTTCCTGGTTCAACAAGCCGAATTACATGCCCTCCGCCTACCGCGTCTGGTACACCCCCAGCGACCGGGACAGCGACAACACCCTCGGTTTCCGCATTGCCCGGACGCTTTCATCGTCCGCAGCAACAACGAGATTGAAGAGGTATAGCGAAGCAGATGGGCACCAGCATGATGAATAATCTTCGAATCATGAGATCACCTATTCCCATTGTCGGAATCGCCCTAGTTTTGATTCTCCAAGGATGCAAAACATCAAATCCTGACCGAATACCATGCTTGTACGTTGGAACCAGTGTGACACCAAAGAATGTAACTGACGGTGATAGCAGTCGGACATGTCATCCAGACTGGAAGGGGTATCCAGAAAAAAAATCAGTGACTTTCGAGATTAGGCGTGGCGAACCTGTTTTCGCCATCACAGACATGAAATTGAAAAAGGTAATAAACCGATCATCAAAAGTTCGGGTCGAACAAAACATGTCACCATATGATGACCTAATGCTCGAATTCACTACGGAAGATGACAGTCGCTTTTCTTATTATCATCTGAGCGGTTCACCATTAACGCCAGCATATAATACCGAGAAATGCCCTATATGGGAGACGTTTGAAACCCATCGCGGGTATAAATTATCACCAGCGGATTGCGGAGCAGAAATTGGAACGATGGTGGTAAAGGGAGAATTGATTGGTTACTCAGGAAGGGTAGGTTCTGATCATGATTTTTTCGACATCATTTTTGAACCAATGATTGAAGGCAAACTTCATGTGGTGCAGGGCGACATATACTTCAGGTGGGAGTGTGGGAACGAAGACTTTGAGAAGTTTCATTTGCCCTTTAAATGTGATTGACGAATGCGTACCCCAACATATCCCTTTTCCAAACGCCCCCCAATATGTATGACCGTTTGATCGGTCACCATCGGAAATCCAAGAAACCACTCAAACCAACGTCCGAAACGTATAACCCCGTATCACCTACGCCCGCATTAGCGAAACTACGGCTTCCGCGTCGCCCGTGACCTTCAATAGCTTGCCGCAAATCGGCCATATGGAAAAAGAGACCTTCAGGGCATGAATAGGCAGATAAGGCTTCTAGAAGGGCTGTCAGGAGGCGACGGTATTGGAGGGCCAGCGATGCTCGCCAATATCGTTAACGATAGCCTGACCGCCAAGTGCCACTTGGATATAGGCGACCTTTCTATCTATCTTGAACAACCTCGGAAAGTGAAGGGCTTGTAATTCATGAAACTGCATGTTGAGTGGAACCGCCTTGTCCAGCTTAAGGACGCCCAGTGGAAAAACCTTATCTATGAGATTGACCTTGAAAAGTTGCCTCGCTCACCTGGTGTTTACGTATTTGGACGAAAATGGGGCAATAGCTTCGAGGCCCTCTATATTGGCAAAGCTAAGGACATCCGTATTCGTGTAAGAAGCCAATTGAACAATCTGAGCCTAATGCAACACATAAGGCATGCGAAATCCGGTAGCCGAGTATTGCTGGCAGGGCAGTTCATATCAAAGCCAGGGCAAAAGGAAGCCAAGTGCTTAGGCCTTATCGAACGGTCATTTATTCGACATTTCCTCTCTGAGGGACATGATCTCGTCAACATTCAGGGTACTCAGCTTCGACAACATGAGATCAAATCGGTTGGCAAGTATCCAAAGAAGCTCATCCCAAAGCTGATGTATCTTGAAAGGACAAAAGGGAAGTAAACCACTGTCAACCTGATGACTTCGATGCCGCCGCTAGTCCTCCGACCTCACCTGCTCCCGAAACCGTCGATCCCGCTTGAGATGCCATTTACCAGCGGGGTTAGGGAAGGCCAAAGCATAAATGAAAGAGCGGCAGAATCTCAATGTCAGTCAGCCAAGTGGCGACTACATCAAAGAAAAAGGCTACTTCTTCTTCATCTTTGTACCCGGTTTTGCTGGTTCATTGGGAGTATCTTGGTCGGAGAGCGCCTTTTGCTCTTGGGCATATTTCGCAAATTCACTTTCATCTAAAAGTATGATCCCCGAGCTGGTTAGGAAGAGCGCCATTTTAAAGGCTCTTAGAAAATCCATACCTAGTAGCAACTCATTTGATGACGGTTCCAAAATAACTAGCCCAAACTCTTTCCTACCGGCAACGAATGCCTGAGCTGAAGCCATAAGTTTTGATTGTATATTTCCGTCCGCCAATATCACATTTGTCGAGCCGGTGAGTGGCAAACCAAGTGGGAAGGCTTTGATTAGCGGCATTGAAATAAAGCCACTAAATCCTGTGTCTATGACGGCCTCGAACTCCGTGGGAGCTTCCGAATAAACCCCCCCGAGTCCTATTGATAAGGTTGGAGTGCCGTCTTTAAGATAGCCAGGAATTGACAGCATTAGACGTATAACTCACCCTGAAGGCACCGGGAGAGCCAATTTTTACAAGGTGAAACAGCCCATCTGGGTTTGCAGTCTTGGCATTTCCAAGGGCCTCCTCTGGATGAGGAGCAACGTATGCCTTACCGGTTCGCACATCTATAGCAACGAACTGGCCGGAATGTTTGTCCTCATATTCGGCCATGTATTTATTCTGATATATCTCATGGCCGGCCTCAGCAATATCCTGAGGAGTGCTGAGTTGCCTTTCTTCCATTGGGTCTCTCCTTAACATCTGTACCCATTATATAGGTCAATCTAGGGAAAAACATAAAATAAATGCTTGCTTTCTTATGCCCCCCCAAGCCGTTCTAGCCCCGTAAAGGCCCATTTTCCGATATGCCAGCTACCTACCCCCGGAAAGGCTCGAAATGGTCCCTGGTGGTTGCTAATTGGTTGCTAGTAATAAAAAGCGGAAGCCTAGTATTCCGCTAACCTCTTGAAAAGAATGGTCGGAGTGAGAGGATTTGAACCTCCGGCCCCCGCCTCCCGAAGACGGTGCTC
>CAJWOI010000373.1 GCA_913044255.1 uncultured Alphaproteobacteria bacterium | reverse complement strand
GAAGAAACCCGCGACCACATTTACGTAGGAGACGTTGCAGAGCTTATCCGACGGGTTCTATGCCACAAGAGCCAAGGCCTACTTAATCTTGCTACGGGACGGTCGATTTCGTATAGGGATCTCGCCGATAAAATCGCAGTGCTTTGCGACGGCAAGATTCAAATTCAACTTACGCCAAGGCAGAACCCCATAACCTATCGGTCATTCGATATCTCGAACCTTCGTGCGGCATTTCCCGAATTTAGATTTACCCAGATGGATGAGGTATTGCAAAGATCACACCAGGGAGAGTTCGATTGAGCAACATCGATGATCCACTGGTTTCCATTATTTTGCCCAATCACAATCATGCTGAATACCTCCCCAAATCACTGGAGGCGCTTGTCCAGCAGACATGGGAAAAATTCGAGGTTTTGGTCGTTGACGATGCGTCTACCGACAATAGTTGTGGGGTGATTAAAAGTTGGTGCGAACGAGACAACCGCTTCCGGTTGATTCAGCTAACACAGAATTTGGGTATTAACGCCGCGGTTATGTACGGACTGAAACGGACATCAGGATCATACTTATACTTTGCCGCCGCTGACGATTTTATTTTTCCGAATTTTTTTGAAAAATCGGTTTCCGCGCTTCGGAACAACCCAGATGCGGCATTTTGTTTTTCTGATCCGTCAGAACTATCCCTTAACAAGGAAATAAACAAATTTCCTTTGCATCTAAGTGAAGAGCCACGCTCTTATACAAAAGAGCAGTTTGCAGATTTGTTAAGGTGGAATTTTTTCAATATCTCCGCCAACACAATTTTATACCGCCGATCCTCATTCGAAGACGCAGGTGGGTACTTGGAGGACCTTAGCTGGTTGTCCGACTGGTTCGCCTCAACGGTAGCATCTTCAAGGTCTAGTGTTTGTTATATACCAGAGTGTCTTACGCGCCTGCGTATCAGAGAGGACTCTTTTTCCGCGATGGTCCTTAATAACCCCGCCCAGCAGCGAGAACTAATCAAGCGAGTGTTCAAGTATCTGCAAACAGAGAAGCATAAAGACGTGCGCGACTTTGTTCGTTCCTCCGCGCTTTTACCTGAATATCGACTACGCACAATATGGTGGCTGTTAATTGATGGAAATGGACGTTACATAATAACCAGCAGACTAATAAGGCGTATTCTGTGGCGTGGAACATGGTATTATGTGAGAAATTTAGTGCCTCCTTGGGTACGGCGGTCCCTGCGCCGGCGTTCGAGCTTCCGTGCGGTTCAAAAACTGGGCTCACGCTAAACTAGCTGTGCCGAGACGACATTCGGGAAAACTTCTTGGCTACCAAGTAAAATTTAGTCGATGACAACAGATGTTCCGTTGGTCTCTGTAATTATTCCAACATACAATCGTATCAACTTGTTGGATGAAGCACTGGCTAGTGTTGCCGCCCAGTCACTAACACCATACGAAGTTATTGTTGTCGACGATGCATCGACTGAGGACGTTGTAAGGAAAGTTTCCGATTTCGGAATGTTGCCAATTTCCCTAATTCGCCGGCCGGTGAGAGGCGGAGCGGCGGCAGCTCGCAATACAGGCATCCTGGAAGCAAAAGGAGAATACCTAGGATTTCTAGATTCGGACGATCTATGGAGGCCCGACAAGATCGAAAAGCAGACCGCTTATCATGCCACCAATTCGGATATTCTGCTGTCGTGTACCGGCTACGCTATCCTCCGAATGGACGGCAAGGAAAGCATGGTCACTTACGAAACAAAAAATTATAGTCTCCCGGAACTGGCCTTTGGCTGCAGCCTGAGCCCTGGATCCACTCTTTTTGTCAAGCGTTCTATTTTTGAGGAAGTTGGAATGTTCGATGAAACCTTGCCCAGGCTCGAGGATTGGGATTGGTTAATCCGAGCGGTTGCGGTATCCCGTATAGGGCTTATGCCCCAAATACTGGCAACCATTCAACAAACTGGGTTCGCCCCGTACGATTCCGTAAAAATTGCAGTAGAACAAGTGGGAAGTCAGCACAGAAAGCTGTTTGCTCAGTGCAGCGTGAAAGCTGGACTGCAATTCCGAGCCGCCCTGGCAAACGAAATGGCTGTTGCGAACTTCCGCCGTCATAGTTTTTTGGCGGCGTTTATCTGGTTGCTACGCTCATTATTTATATATCCCTTCCGGCAACCGAATTACTACTTGCGTGTTTTATCTGGCGCCTTACGAACCCTCGCGGAACGATCGGCCTAGCTTCCTCCCACCTAAGACACTAGCAGTACTGGCACAGTGGGGACTCGTTGTGCGTCAATCTAACTCATATTTGTTGTTATAATTTTCTATTAAATCAAAATTTTGCTGTTCTTTAGCGAGAATAGCGTCACCACATACTAACCATTCGATACCCGTGCCCATGAAACAACGAAATGCGTCTTCAGGCGTACATACAATTGGTTCACCACGTACATTAAACGACGTATTTACGACAACTGGGCAGCCCGTCAATTCCTTGAACTTCGTAATTAGTGCGTGAAAGCGGGGGTTGGTGTTTGCGTGCACCGTTTGCACACGGGCCGAATAGTCCACATGGGTCACAGCGGGTATAAGGGACCGTTTGATATTCAGTTTGTCGATACCAAATAGCGCGTTCTCCTCGTCGGTCATTTGGCGCCGCAATTTTTTTTGAACATCCGCCACGAAAAGCATGTAAGGGCTGTCGTAATCGAGTTCAAACCACTCATGTACATCTTCCTGCAAAACCGACGGTGCAAATGGTCTAAAGCTTTCCCGATATTTGACGCGCATATTTAGAGTTTTCTGCATAGTCTCCGAACGCGGATCGCCGAGGATCGACCGATTACCGAGCGCTCGCGGACCGAATTCCATACGCCCCTGAAACCAGCCAACGGCTTTACCCTCGGCTAACGCCTGAGCCGTGCGATTGATCACCTGATCTTCCGGGAAGGTTTCAAACACGGCTCCACGGTCACGAAGCCGGTCTTCTATCTCGTCCTGCGAGAAAGCGGGCCCAAGATAAGCCCCCTGCATGGCGTCCCCAGCGACAACCTTTCTGTCTTGACCAAGCTCGGTGTGATAGGCTGCCAAAGCAGCTCCAACCGCACCGCCCGCGTCACCAGCTGCCGGCTGGACCCAAATATCTCTAAATGCTCCGTCACGCAGCACTTTGCCGTTGGCGACGCAATTTAGTGCGACACCACCAGCCATGCATAAATATGGTATTTCGTATTCTCTG
>CAJWOI010000372.1 GCA_913044255.1 uncultured Alphaproteobacteria bacterium | reverse complement strand
GGAATACATGATCTCCAAAATCCCACTCGCCCGCATGGGTGCGGCTGAGGAAGTAGCCGCACTTGTATGCTGGCTATCGTCTGCTGATTGCTCATTCTCGACTGGAGCCGTGTTTGATATTTCTGGTGGCCGAGCTACCTACTGATCAAGCTGCTCAAAACTTGGAGTAGCGCCATGCGCCAACCAGCTTTTACTATTCGCGAACTTCGGACTCGAGTAGACGCCCTCCACAAATCGCCGAATTCGGCTAGCTATCCACTCACTGATTCAGTTTAACAAAGGGGACTACATACGGGCCCTCAGGAACAATTGCGACCCGGGTATCATTGTTTTTATGAACACTTTCCCGGACAGCTTGGTTTACGTTTTCAATCATATGAACCCCGGTTAGTTTGCGTTCCTCATGTGAAAGACCAGGTGCGTATAGATGTACGTCGCCACGTTGAATAGGCCTCAGAAGCATCTCGGTCTGCCATTCATCAATTGCGGCATGGGTTTTTTGTTTGATCTGATCCAGAAACATCTCGGGTCCTAGAGTGCTCAATCTCCGTTGGGCCTCCACGTACTGCTCAGAGCCGATTCCTTCGGAGCACTCCGAAGCTACTATTAGAGATCCGCCCCTGCACAAGATGCCTAACGGCCCCACCATACCTTTTACCGTTTGATAGTAAGTCTGGTCGAGCGGGTACCCAGCACAACTAGTAACCACTGTGGGAAATTGCTGTGACACCGGGACTTCGGCAAATTTCCGAATCTCCGCAACCGCGTCGAGATGGCTGACGATAATTTCACCAAAATTTACAAATGAAATATTCCTATGCTCATCAATCACTGTGTTCATAGCATACGCATCACCAACCATAGAAACGATCTCCAGCTGTTCTGCGTGGAGTTGATTCCCATCTAAAACACAGTTTGTAGTTTTGGGATGCTCCAGGAAATGAGCATTGTGAAGAGTCGTGATGGTCTCTGCGTGCGCGATGCCCGGAGCAATAACCTTTCTACCGCCTGAATACCCTGCAAAAAAATGGGGCTCAACCAATCCGGTAACAATCCTAAGGTCAGCATTTATGAAGCGACGGTCAAGTCGCACAATTGTGCCAGACTTAGTGGTCCCCACGTAGACATGGTCCTCATCTCGCGTCGCAAAGTGATTTACGACATTGATATTTTCCAATACCCAAGAATCGCCGACTAGTTCCGCAAGTTCTGGGCCCTCGTTGGGACGGTGCAAGCCCGTCGCAACCATTACTGTAATTTCCTTTGCCTCAACTCCTGCGGACATGAGCTTTTCAATCAGGACCGGTAGTATTACCCCGTTGGGCACCGGCCGCGTGATATCGCAAATCAAGATACATACCTTGCGGCGGTCATTCGCCAGTTCACGCAATGGTGCACAGTTGACAGGAGATTCGAGCGCTCTTGCGACAGCAAACGCCTCGTCGGCTTCGATTGGCATCGGCGGTTTGCGGATAATTGTCACCTGCCAATCATCCGACAACTCTACAGGATAGCGCCCCTTTCCAAAATTTATGTCTACACGCATCAAACACACACCTTATTTATGATCCAAGCGTACTACTTAGCGCGCAGATGCCCTAGAAAGCGGAGTGCCGCGCACCCCGCGCCATACCCGTTATCAATGTTGACCGTGACAATACCAGGAGCACAGTTAGATAAGGCTACAGCGAGAGCCGTCTCTCCATCTCGTGCCGCACCGTACCCAACCGATGTTGGCACAGCAATTATAGTGCCAGGTAACAAACCTCCAATAACTCCAAAAAGGGCTCCATCCATTCCAGCGACTACAATAACTACTGGATAAGTGCGCAACTCGGACTCTTTTTCCAAGATCCGCCATAGACCTGCCACTCCCAAATCATCGAAACTGACAGACGGCTCGCCAGCGTGGCGAAGAGTGCGAGCGGCTTCTCTTGCAACACTGTTATCTGAAGTACCTGCGGTAACAATGGCCACCAATGTATTATCATTAAGTGTCCTTACTCGCCCCAAAAAACCGGTACGGGACTCTGAGTCATAATCAACGTTTTTTTTGATATTTTCTGGCAAGCCTTCGAATGATTCACCGGACAGTCGAGTGAGCAGCAAAGGATGGTCTTCCTCAACGGCTCCCTTAAGAATATGCGCTAAATCTGCGCCGGACTTGCTATCGCAAAGTATTGCTTCGTCAAGACCGATGCGTTTTCCTCGATCTAGATCTGGTGTAACGACGTTGGTCATTTGGCATCACGTTGGATGAAAGCGCTCCCTCTCCGGTAAACCGCAAAATCAACAGGGAGATCAAATCCAACAGAAATGGCCATATCTTTAATTTCAGTCGTAAGCAGCGCGCATCGCTCCTCTTCCATTCTTTCGAAGCTAGTCTTATCGAGTTCGATGACCAAACCGGCACGACGAAATCGGCAACGCGCAACACTAATATTCATCTTCCCAGTGATGTATCGCTCGACAGTATCAATTAGGCGTAACGCCTCCGGTTCGACTGGTATACCCGTCTCGACCCTGCTAGACAGGCACGGAGCGGCGGGCAATTTCGAAAGGTCTGCAAACCCAAGCGCCGCGGCAATTTCGCGCACTTTTGCTTTGTCAATTCCGACTTCAACATACGGGTGCCTAACCGCAAACTCTTCTGCAGCTTTTAGACCGGGCCTGTAATCATTAAGATCATCGAGATTGGTTCCCGACAAAAGGAGACCATCCACCATCGGAGCAAGAACCCCATACAGATTTCTCTTACAAAAAAAGCACCGGTTAACCGGGTTTGCAAGATATTCGGGATCCTCAAACTCCCCGGTATCTATGACCTCGTAAACCCAGCCTTCACGCTTCGCTATTTCCGCAAGGCGTGAGCTCGCAGACGGGGGTACTGCGGGTGAGGCTGAATGAAAAACCTTGCAGCGAGTGCCCAACGTTCTATGCGCTAGGATAGCGAGCGTGGTGCTATCAACGCCACCACTTGCGGCCACAGCCACCTTCTCGACGCCATCAAACCACGCGTTCAATCGCTCCAACGCCGTTAATCCGCCTGGGTCACTTTTTGCGCTCACGCGCACCCTCCTCTGCTTGATTCCGTGCTCTGCGCCGAGCCTCCCGGCCCCCCGAAACCCCTATTACATCGTCGTTTTCCGCCTTGGCAGACGATTCACCATTCGGCAACTCAACCAACTTAACCCGAACTGGTCCACCAACGCCATCAACCGTCATAATTTCGCGGGGGA
>CAJWOI010000371.1 GCA_913044255.1 uncultured Alphaproteobacteria bacterium | reverse complement strand
ATTGTTTATACTCAGAGCCACCCATGCCAATCCTCGCTAAAACCCTCAGTCGAATTAAACAGTCTCCCACCATGGCCGTCACTGCACTTGCTCGCGAACTTAAAGCGGCGGGGGAAGACGTAATCGGCCTTGGGGCAGGCGAGCCAGACTTCGACACACCCGAACACGTCAAGGAAGCCGCAATAACAGCGATGCGGAACGGTGAAACAAAATACACTGCTGTGGATGGAACCTTAGAACTTAAGGAGGCGGTGCGCGCCAAATTTATGCGTGACAATGACCTAGACTATAACCCCGAACAAATCAACGTCGGAGTCGGCGGCAAACACGTCATGTACAACGCTTTTGTGGCAACACTCAACCCAGGCGACGAAGTCATTATTCCAACCCCTTATTGGGTATCCTATCCGGACATGGTACTACTTGCCGGGGGTGAACCGGTACCAATCGCCACAAGCAGTGATTCTGGATTTCGTTTAGCAGCAGACAATCTTGAGCGCGCTATCACACCCAAAACGAAATGGCTTATACTGAATTCGCCATCCAACCCTTCCGGTACCGCGTACGATAAGAACGAACTAAAGGCATTGACCGAAGTTTTGCTGCAGCATCCACATGTATGGATACTCTCGGACGACATATACGAAAAGATTGTCTACAATAATTTTGTTTTTACCACACCGGCGCAAGTCGAACCCTCACTGTATGAACGAACTTTGACTGTTAACGGTGTGTCCAAAGCATACGCCATGACTGGTTGGAGAATCGGTTTTGCTGGCGGGCCAACGGAATTAATTAAGGCAATGGCCAAGGTGCAGTCTCAAAGCACATCGAACCCAACCTCGATCTCGCAGGCTGCCGCGGTAGCTGCGCTAAACGGTGATCAAACTTTCATACAATCTCGTAATGCGGCATTTAAGAAACGCAGGGACATGGTGGTTTCCATGCTAAACCAGGCCGACGGCATTACTTGTCGCACCCCAGAAGGTGCATTCTATGTTTATCCAAGTTGTGCTGGTGCAATCGGCAAGAAATCTCCCGACGGGAAAAAAATTGAAACCGATGAGGATTTTGCCAGATACTTGCTTAAATCGGTTGGGGTCGCGGTAGTCTTTGGAGAAGCCTTTGGATTGGGGCCTCATTTCCGCATTTCCTACGCTACTTCGGACGAGTTACTCCGCCAGGCGTGTCAGCGTATCCAAAATGCTTGCGGTGCGTTAACCTAAGGGAATGGATAAGGATACTCCAATTCACGTCGGTTATTCCGCTTGCCCGCACGACTGCCCAAGCACGTGTGCGCTTGAGGTGGAAGTACTCGATCGATATCGGATCGGGAAAGTCCGAGGAGCACGTGAAAATAGCTATACGTCAGGCGTAGTATGCGCCAAGGTCGCGCGTTACGCAGAGCGTACCCACCACCCAGACAGATTGACCCACCCAATGCGGCGTATTGGTGAAAAAGGCTCAGCCGATTTTGAACCAATTAGTTGGGATGACGCTCTTGATGAAGTCGCCAACGCTTTTTTAGTGGCTTCCGAGAGACATGGATCAGAGGCGGTCTGGCCTTACTATTATGCTGGCACCATGGGCCTTTTGCAGCGGGATGGAATAAACCGTTTACGGCACTCCATGAAGTATTCAGGCCAGCACAACACAATTTGCGTGACCTTGGTCGACGCCGGATGGAACGCCGCAGTAGGAACATTCCGCGGCCCTGACCCCAGGGAGATGGCCGAGTCGGACCTAATCATCTGTTGGGGAGGGAACCCGGCTTCCACCCAAGTCAATGTCATGACACACGTTCAGAAAGCACGCAAAAAACGCAACGCCAAACTTGTGGTCGTCGACCCCTACCTGACCCGTACGGCCCAGGTTGCAGATATGCATTTAGCTCTCAGACCGGGCACGGATGGAGCACTCGCGTGCGCGATCATGCATGTGCTGTTTCGGGATGGTCACGCGGATCGTGACTACATGGCCAAATTTGCCGCCTGCCCTGATCTGCTAGAAACCCATCTGAAACGCCGAACGCCAGAATGGGCGGCCACAATTACAGGCTTAAAAACCTCAGAGATGGAGACCTTCGCCAAACTATATGGCGAGACAAAACGTACTTACATTCGGGTTGGTTATGGCTTTTCTCGCTCTCGCAATGGCGCCGTGAACACCCACGCTGTCGCGTGTCTACCAACAATCACAGGTGCGTGGGTCAACCCAGGAGGCGGTGCTTTTTACTCGAACAAAGACATTTATCATTGGGACAAAACCCTCATAGAGGGACTCGACTCTCGCGACCCTTCACTCCGGATACTCGATCAATGCCGGATTGGCCCCATTCTGACTGGCGATACGACGGATTTGGGCGACGGTCCCCCCGTGACCGCGATGTTGGTGCAAAACACCAATCCAGCTGTGGTGGCGCCAGAATCTGTCAAGGTGCGGGAAGGACTGTTGCGCGAAGACCTGTTCTTCTGCGTGCATGAACAATTCATGACCGATACGGCCATGTATGCAGACATTCTGCTGCCAGCAACCACTTTTCTCGAACATAATGATGTGTACCAAGCCGGCGGCCACCAACATATCACGCTAGGTCCAAAGCTAATTGAGCCTGTTGGTCAATCTCGGTCAAATCACGAGGTGATCTGTGGATTGGCTGAACGCCTTGGAGCGGCGCATCGGGGGTTTGCTATGACGGAGTGGGAGATTATCGATGAAACCCTCAAAAAATCAGGCTGGGATAACGCTAACGAATTGCGGAATAATCGTTGGATCGATTGTCAACCCAGCTTCGAAGATGCCCATTTTCTGAATGGGTTCGCTTTCCCCGATGGCAAATTTAAATTTGCTCCCAACTGGGCGGCACAGGGGCCCAACCACAGTAACCTGCCAATGCTACCGGATCATGCCGAACTGATTGAGGCTGCCGACGATACCCATCCTTTCCGCCTAGTGACCGCACCTTCCCACAACTACCTCAATACCTCTTTCACCGAGACCGCGACCTCGATTGAAAAAGAATCTCGCCCGACTGTTAAGTTGTGTAGTGCAGACGCAACTCATCTTAACTTAAAGGAAGGCGACAGGGTACGGGTTGGAAATAAGCGCGGCGAAATCATCGTCCACGTTGAAATCGCCAGTGACCAACAGTCCGGGGTCGTAGTGATTGAGAGCGTTTGGCCCAACCACGCCTTCGAGAACGGCCTGGGAGTCAATACTCTTATTGGCGCTGACGCCGGGCCACCA
>CAJWOI010000370.1 GCA_913044255.1 uncultured Alphaproteobacteria bacterium | reverse complement strand
TTTCAACTGAGAAAACTGGTTCTGGAGCAATAAGATTTCCAGTCCGGCCCGCGGAGATAAATTACTCTGGTTTGTCCCGACTCAACAGCCCAAGCAGGAACTGAGCTCTGGGAACATCAGATTTGGCTAACGTGTATTTTCAGTCTTTGATGACGGCCGCTATCTATCTGCTTATTCTCTTGGGCCCAGGATTCGCATTTTGTTGGCTAGCGCGAGTAAAAAGAAATCAGTTTTTTCTTGCTTACGGCATAAGTTTCAGTCTACTGGTGTTATCTCAAGTCCCGTTGCGTTTGTTCGGTGGAACGATGGAGCAATGGATCGCTTTTATGGGAATAAGTTTGGGACTCTTGGGCATTTTGGGCATGAAGTTACAGCGCAAAGGCCCTGCATCTTCTCGAGGAAAGCTGAATTTGGCAGGATTGAGGAGTTCCACATTTCGTGGGGTGATTCTAATTGTGGGCGTGTTTTCTATGTATCACATGGTCGTTGGTGCATATACCGAAATTCCATCGGATTTCTGGGCACATCTGGGACAAGTTACTGATCAATTAATCCTGATTGAGTTGAACAAATTTGATTCCACGGAGAAGATAATAGAGTTGGTAGATGATTCTGTTTATGTTCCATTGCTTCACGCGACCGTTGCCAAGCTGATCGGAGTGGTGCCCCTGGATATCGTGACTCCTGCTACGCTTGTTACGACGCTCATTTTTCTTATCTCTACCTACTACTTTTCGCTGCGCATTCAAGCACGAGTGCGGATCTCTAAAAAGCAAAAAATTGTCACTGCACTACTAACGACTGTTCTTACTGTTTTGGTCTATGGGGTGGCAAGCTTTTCGTACATTCGTTATTACGCCTATTTTCCGCATATTTTAAACATGGCCTTCATGTTCGCAACGATTGCCATTTTTTTGGATGCGCTTGAGCGAAATGGAAAAAAAATGGGCTTGCTTGCCCTTTGTCTAATATTCGTTTTGGTGATGGGCATTGTGAATACCCAAGAGGCGTTGCTGGCTTTGGTGTTAGGGGTAACTACTTTGCTGTGGCGAGTGGGTCGTATTGTTAATCAACGATTCAAAGGTAAAGAACGATATATTTGGCAAATAGGACTTATTGGCTTGGCGCTGATTCTTTCTATAGCAGTCGTTGTGGGCATGGGATATCACGAGAAGGCAGTAGCATTTCGGAGTAACCCGCATCTGTTTGGCCTGGGGGAGATTATTCCCGGTCTTGCGGATTGGCCGATCGCTAATCCTCGGCTTCGGTTCTGGGACACCCTGGGATGGTTTGGGCTTGTGGTCTATGCATGGTTTTTCCTGCGATGGCGATGGTTTAAGCAGCAAGACTATGTTAATGGTGCGATGTTATCCCCGTTGCTGACTCTTTTTAATCCACTTTTCGTCGTTTGGTTCCTCCAGGTGGCAGGATGGGATCCGCTTTGGCGATTGGCGTTCTTAATGCCAATCCCATTTGTGGCAGCTTATTTGATGGTCCGATCTGCGGATCAAATCTTTTCCTGGAGCTGGTCTATCTCAGCGTCCAGTGCAAAAGTGATATTTGTGACATTAATCATCCTGATCTTTCCAATCCAAATAGGGTCATTTCATAACGATACATCAAGGGTGCCAAGTCTTTCGAGTGTTAGCACGCATAATGGAGCGCTGGTCTGGATCGATGTTATACGTTATTTGAATAGCCTGGAAAAAAGGGAGACCTTGATCACAGATAGTGTCACGAACTATGTCTTGGACACCGCGACAAGGCACCAGGGTTTGTTGCATCCAAAAGAGCGTTGGCAGCAAAATGATGACGCATTTTCCGGCGACTACAAGGATCATCTTACTTATTACAAACGCGACGGGGAACTCGTGATAGTCAATCAGCGCGATGGAGCGTTAAGTGCCAACGGTAGAATATCAGGCCACTGGCGTGAGGACATTCTCAAGGTGTCCACACTTTATCCGCCGAAGTTAGCTGAGTTTTTGAAAACAAACCCAGAGGAATTTCGACTTCTGTGGGAGGAAGATGGTATTTCGGTCTTCCGAATCACAGGAGATGGTCGTGGTTAAGGCGTTCCAGACCTATCTAAAGTTACGTGGCGAAGAAAAATGAGATCCAAAACCATAGTGATCGGCGCTCTCCAAAAGCATTTGGCGTTTCAGGACGATCTCTTGCGAAAATTGGCCGGGAAAACGCTTGTCCAGAGGGCGATCGAAAAAGCAGGGGAATTGGGGGTAAATGGCCAAGCAATCTATGTCTATACTGACTCTGAGATGGTTGCCTTATCTGCGGAACGTGCGGGTGTAAGCGCTTACCTTGATCCTAAACTACACCTTGAAGAAAGAGCCAGTGTGGAGAAGTTTTTTGAGTTTCTCCAGCAATTGAGTCTTAAGACGGATTGGATTTTTCATCTTTCACCTTATGCGCCATTGTTAAAGGTAGAGGTACTGCTAGAAGCGCAAAGGCGTATCGAGTCCGAGAAAGCGGATGTAGTGACGGGTGTGAGGCCGATAGTCGACTACCAAACGGGTGTGGATTCAGAAAATTTGATGACTCAATTTTTCAGAACCCCACTAAAAAAGGTGAAAGCGCACTCAGATGCGTTTACATTGATTCGGGCCTCTTCGTTAAAGAGAGAAGTGACTGATAAGCTCAAGATTATCACCGTATCACTAGATGAAAATGAATTTGAGGTGCGAAGTCAACGCGATTGGTGGGTCTGCGAGAAGCTGTTAGAGCGGAGGCGAATAATATTTCGAGTTATCGGGACTGATGCGGTAGGGATGGGGCATATTTACAGATCTCTATCGTTGGCGCATGAAATTACGGATCATGAGATCTTTTTCGTTACCGACACCAAGAATCAGGCAGCGGTAGATGAACTGGCCAAGTATGAATACCAACTCAAGGTTTATGAGCCAGACCTTTTGCTGGCTGAGATAGCTGCTCTCAAACCAGATCTAGTTATCAACGATATTCTCAATACAGAATTGCGTGACGTGCAATTCCTCCAAAAGGGAGGCGCTCGGGTGATCAATTTTGAGGACCTTGGTGAAGGCGCACGTCTTGCAAACATTACATTCAATGAACTTTATGACAAGCCGCAGTACCGGGGAGAAAATACTCGGTGGGGGCATGAATATTTCTTTGTCCGAGACGAGTTCAATGACGCGAAGCCTTGCCCATTTCGGAGTGAAGTCAGCGGAATACTCTTGGCATTCGGGGGAATAGACCAGCATGATCTAA
>CAJWOI010000369.1 GCA_913044255.1 uncultured Alphaproteobacteria bacterium | reverse complement strand
TTGCATCCATCATGCGAAGCGAAGCTTCCTTTACCGCGGCCGTGAACCGGGGCGCCAACCCATATTCAGACAAGGTCACGGCTGCTGTCTCAATCGTCGCTACACAGCCCGCTCCAATCATCATATCAGCCTGAAATCCCATAGCTGGAACGCCAACAAGGTGCAGGTCTCTTACACCGCGCCTAATCAACGCCCGCACAGCAGCTAGTGCGCAGTACGAATAGTCGGGCGGCAAAGCCAGCTTAGCGCCGTTGGGGATTCGTGCAACTAGGTCATCCACAGAGAGTAAGGTTGCAAGCATTACTACTAAGGTCCCGTACTTTGAATGTGTGCACTCTTCGGACGTACGAATGCAGATACTAGGGTATTCGACGGTCTACGTCATCCACAGGTCTTCAAGGGCTTGTTGCCTTGCGTAACAAGTAGATTTTTGAGGTGTCTCTCAAACTTCGATATTAATCAAATTTGTCTATAGTTAAATATACATGTCACGAACTTAATGTTGCATGAGGTGGGGACTCTGCCTGACATTCTTATTCAGTATGTTAACTTTAGTGACTATCTACGTGGGCAAACACATTTTGGTGGAATCGTTGTTTGCCTGTACCGTTGCGGTGATCATGTCCTCAATCCTTCTTTATCTTTTAAAATTCCTATAAGTGTATACGTGGTACGCGTTTCGTGACGTCAAATTTAGAGAAAACAATCCATTTAATGGATGATTTCGGGACCTTTTGATTATGGTCAAAGAAACTGTACAGGAAAGTTGGGTTAAGCGTGCGAAGGGGGTTTTGGCGGGTGGCGGGTTTGGCAATTTTGATCCAAATATTATCATTAGTGAGGGGCGTGGGGCACGAGTGAAGGATGAGAATGGTGTGGAATATATTGACTATCTCATCGGCTCCGGACCTTTGATACTTGGCCACGCTCACCCAGAAGTAATGAACTCTGTCGGGGAGCAGTTAAAAAACGGCACAAGCTTTTTTGCTAACAATTCCAGCGCCATCGCGCTTGCCGAAGAAATATGCAGTGCCGTGGTCTGCGCAGAAAGAGTTCGCTACGTTAGCACCGGGAGTGAAGCCGGTATGTATGCCATGAGGCTTGCCCGGGCATACACCGGACGTGATATTATTTTAAAATTTGAAGGAGGCTTCCACGGCATGTCGGCTGATGCGTTGATGAGCCTTGCTCCGGTGCGCCTTGAGAATTTTCCTCTTGCTGTTTCGGATTCTGCCGGGATACCCGACAATGTGCGCGACCACATACTGGTTGCGCCATTTAATGATGCTGATTTTGCAAGGCAAATTGTTAGTGAATATGGAGAGCGAATTGCCGGTGTGATCGTTGAGCCTCTTCAGCGCTTAATCGAACCTGTACCCGGATTTCTCGAGACGTTGCGCGACATAACTAGCGAATTTGGCATAGTGCTAATCTTTGATGAGGTGGTGACTGGGTTTCGCCTTGCCTATGGTGGAGCTCAGGAGCGATACGGGGTCATACCCGACCTTTGCACGCTCGGAAAGATTGTTGGTGGAGGATTTCCGCTTTCCGCTATTGCGGGGTCCGCTGAAATCATGGCTCACTTTGACAAAGAAGAGGTGGGCGAGGCAGCATTTGTGTTTCAAAATGGAACATTAAGTGGCAATCCCGTGGCAGCCGTTGCCGGGTTGAAAACTTTGGAGATCTTGCGTCGTCCGGGTAGCTATGAGCGGCTAAAATCAAGTGGTAATCGGCTAATAGAGGGAATAAAAGAGTCTCTTTCTAAGGTGAGTATTCCTCACCAAATTGTTGGTGATCCTGTCATGTTCGATGTTGTCTTTGTGAATGGTGCTGTTAAAGATTACAGAGACATTCTTCGTTCTGACTCCAAGCGCTTAAAGAATTTTAATCTTCAATTACGCAAACAAAATGTTCTCAAATCAGATAATAAATTTTACATATCTTTAGCACTAACTGAGGATGATTTATTTTTCACTTTGAATGCTGTTTCGCAGGCGGCGCGCAGTTTGACACAGGGTTGAAATGCACACGGTCCTCTGAGGTAACCTTCAAAGGTAATGGATTGGCCATTTCCATTAATTTGCGAAGTTTTGTGTGCGTTTGGGTACGTCCCTCACCTATGCCAGGCAACCGTTATGGTTGCACCTCGATGCCTGAACTCCAACAATATGTCTTTCGGCAGAGATGCTCTTTCGCAAGAGGATAATTCTTCCAAGCAGACTGCTGGAGCCATCGCATTGCCTCAACCGGATCAAAAGGGACACCGACGCCGTGATCATACATCCAGTAGATCCAAAATTGGGCTTCTCGATCGCCCTTTTGTGCTAATGGATAAAACTCCTCAAAGGTAGTAGCGTAATCTCCTTCTTCGGCGGCGATCAGTCCAATGGCAAAATCTTCGTTGCGCGCTCCAATTTGGAATTTTAGGGGCGAGAAGAGAACGCTATTAGCAAAATTTGGTCTGGGATCAGAGGAACTAGATGTGTTGTTGCATCCGGACATCACCAGGGGCAGGAGCATAACAGCGACACTACATAGGAATTTTAATAGTGCCATCATTCGTGTAGGAGACGTTTCATACTGTGGAAGAATTCATAGTAGGGATCCCATAAACGACAGTACAATGAAATGGAGATTGAGTCTTGAACTATAGGAGTTATCTGTGGCGCTTGATACATGCTAGGGTTTGGCTATACCGCAGAAAATTCATGGATTTAGAGGAACTTGTGCAGATCTCTTCAGGTCGTTTAGGTTTTCGGACTGAGAGTTCAGCTTTTAGATCCCCTAGAGAGGCGATGTTTCTTGAGTCCGTGGCTCAATAGGTTTTGTTTTTGGCAACGTGGCGATAGGTCCTTTCTATTGCGAATGTGCGCCGTACTATGGGGCGTCCTGATTGGTGGGTGCTCAGCCACGGGTACGTTTCATGTAACTCAGGACTTCATCAAAGATAGTGATTCGCCCCAAATTCTTTTGATGCCGATTGATATTGAACTGTCAGAGCTTAGCGCGGCAGGCGTCCGGTCCCCTAAGGCAGATTGGACACAATTTGCTGAACAACATGTTGTGGCTGGCATCAGTACTAATATGGCAGAGAGAGACACGACGATCTTGAATTATGCTAGGCCAGCCCAAGGGTCGATCGAAGAACAGGAGCATGCCCAACTGATAAAATTGTATGCGGCAGTCGTCAACGCAATTTTGACGCACAAATATGTGCCCGCGATGGCGCTTCCAACCAAGAAAAATAAA
>CAJWOI010000368.1 GCA_913044255.1 uncultured Alphaproteobacteria bacterium | reverse complement strand
GGGTGGTTATATCGACTCGTTGGAGTAACCAAACTGCATTAGAACAGAAGTGGCTGGTGCGCTGTTTGAAATAGGTACAGACCGATAATTGGGATAGGACAGGGCGCGCGGAAAGATCGTTTCCAATGCACACGTCACGCAGTTCCATTCCATTGACTTATTCATAGGCTCAACCAGGGCGGAGACGGATTATTATTGTCGTCCAAAATCCTTAGCGTAGCCCGAGATTTTTTAAATATCGGGCGCTGATAGTAAACACGTCGAAGTCGAAAGACGGCCTGCACACCACTACACAAATTTTCCTAAAGTCATATGTTGTCCATCACCTTAAGAACAGACTCTGAGGTCAATATACAGAGACTGAAGAGAAGAGTAAGCAAATTCCAAAATAGTAGTCTCTTCAGAAATTTAGGTAGTTTGATTTCATAATATTAAACAGGCGCCGCCCGATTTGGCACCTAAGTGTCGTTAGCGTCGTCAGGAACAACCACTGGTGGCGCCACAAGTATCGCATTTAAGGCAAGTCCCATTCCGCACCAATGTAAAGTTACCACACTCCGAGCATGAGTCACCCTCGTACCCTTTTATGCGAGCTTCCTCGGCCTTTGCTGTTGTTCCGTCGAGAGTGTTTGCGAAACTAACGCCGACAGAAACCGCGCCCTGTGCCGCACCGGCGGACGCGGGCAGCGCCATAGTGGGGTCAACTATCGATTGAGTCTCAAGGGCGGCATCCTTGGAACCGGCGGATGAGGTAGCACCTCCTTCAAGTACCCGCAGTCGCCCCCGGACATATCCAGGGCTTACCAGAGTGGTAAGGTCCGTGGACCCAGCACCTGAACGGCTTCTCTCCCTATCGTTAATTTTTTTGTCGGATTCACCACGGCCCACGCTGTCCGGGAGAAGGTCGTCGTCTTCAATGTGTG
Organism: uncultured Alphaproteobacteria bacterium; assembly: GCA_913044255.1. Classification (GTDB taxonomy): domain Bacteria; phylum Pseudomonadota; class Alphaproteobacteria; order UBA7887; family UBA7887. The sequence goes on along the minus strand of CAJWOI010000368.1, from coordinate 2,331 downwards.
CCAGATCGGCACGGTCCAAATAGGATATGGCCAGCTCCCGAAAGACATAATCCAAGATTGAGGTTGCCATCCGAATGGAATCATTTCCGCTTACAATTCCGCTTGGTTCAAATCTTGTAAAGGTGAATGCCTCTACATATTCATCCAATGGTACCCCGTACTGAAGACCAATTGAGATAGCGATAGCAAAATTATTCATCAAACTGCGGAAGGCTGCGCCTTCCTTGTGCATATCGAGGAAAATTTCTCCGATCTGTCCGTTTTCGTATTCTCCCGTGCGCAGATAAACTTTGTGGCCTCCGACCATGGCCTTTTGCGTATAACCTTTCCGACGATGTGGAAGTCGTTCCCTTGCCCGTCGTTCCGCTTGAATCACGTGTTCAACTATACGTTCTGGGATCCCACTTTCATCCTGTTTATAGTCCGAGAGAATGTAGCCGTCCCCGGTTTCATCCGTTTCCTCGCTACTTAGAGCGCTAAGCGGCTGACTCAATTTGGAGCCGTCTCGGTAAAGAGCATTGGCTTTGACGCCAAGTTTCCAGGATAAAAAGTAGGCATCAGCACAGTCGTCAACTGTGGCCCGATTGGACATGTTGATTGTTTTTGAAATTGCCCCAGAAACAAAACTTTGCACCCCTGCCATCATGTGAACATGGCTTTCCCAGGATAACGCCCGTTTTCCAGTGCGGCCGCACGGATTGGCGCAGTCAAACACCGATATATGCTCGTGCTTTAAGTGCGGGGCACCTTCCACCGTCATGGTGCCACAGCAGTATCTGTTTGCAGCTTCAATTTGTTCTGTTTCGAATCCAAGCCAAGACAGCATATTGAAATCGGGGTCGTTAAGTTCTGCATCGGTGATACCAAGAGTCTCGAGACAAAATGTCTCCCCTAGTGTCCATTTATTAAATACGAAACGAATATCAAATGCGTCGGAAAGAGCACTTTCCAGTCTATCAATTGTCGAGGTGTCAAAGCCTTTTTCTCTTAAGGTATCGTGATTAATGTTGGGTGCTTTAGCGAGGGTACTAAAGCCAACCGCATAACTGACGATCTCCTCAATCTCAGTTTTCTCATATCCCAAAGAGAGAAGCGCTTGCGGCACGATCCGGTTTATGATTTTAAAGTAGCCGCCTCCTGCCAATTTTTTAAATTTCACTAAAGCAAAGTCGGGCTCAATTCCCGTAGTATCACAGTCCATGACGAGACCAATAGTGCCAGTGGGCGCTATCACAGTTGCCTGTGCGTTGCGGAAGCCGTTCTTTTTTCCAAGTTTTACGGTCTTGTCCCACACTGTTTGTGCCGATTTGATTAACGCTGGATCCGGGCAGTTATCTGCATCGAGAGGCGTCGGAAGGATGGATAGCTTTTCGTAGCCCTCAACCAAACCATGCGCGGCTCGTTGGTGATTTCGCATTACCCGGTGCATTTCATCGGCGTTCTCAGGAAAGCCCGGAAATACACCCAATTCGCCAGCCATTTCCGCAGAAGTGTGATAGGAAGTGCCGGTCATAATAGCGGCCAGTGCGCTGGCCAATGCCCTGCCCTTGGCGCTGTCGTATGGCATGCCACGTGCCATCAATAGGCCGCCTAAATTTGCGTATCCGAGGCCAAGAGTTCGATATTGAAAGGAACGCTGGGCAATTTCCCGAGATGGGAACTGAGCCATCAATACAGAAATTTCTAGCACGATTGTCCAGAGTCGAACTGCATGTTGGTACGAAGCAATATTGAGTTGCCCGTCTTCACCGAGAAATGATAGCAAATTAAGCGAAGCCAAGTTGCAAGCAGTATCGTCTAAAAACATATACTCTGAGCAAGGATTAGAAGCTCGGATCCGGCCGGAGTTTGGACAGGTGTGCCACTCATTGATGGTAGTATCAAATTGCACGCCCGGATCAGCTGACTGCCAGGCCGCCATCGCCATCTGTTCCCACAACTCTTCGGCAGGCAATGTCCGCGCAGCTCCACCATCGGTACGTCGACGTAATGTCCATTGTCGATTCGTCTGCACCGCTTCCATGAAATCGTTGCTAATTCGCACGGTGTTATTGGCGTTTTGTCCAGATACGGTGTTGTAGGCCTCCGAATCCCAATCTGTGTCGTAGGTAGCAAATTCAATCTCTGTTATTCCTTGCCGAGCAAGGTCTATGACTCTGGTGATATAATTCTTGGGGATCTCTGCGCGACCTGCCGCGATGCATGCTTTCTTCAGTTGTGGATTATCCGATACGTCAAAACGGCTGGTGCCGCCAGTCTGGCACGCAGACATCACTGCTTTAAGGTGCTTCGCGGTTAGACGAGACCCCGATACCAGCGCTGCGACTTTTT
>CAJWOI010000367.1 GCA_913044255.1 uncultured Alphaproteobacteria bacterium | reverse complement strand
GCTGAAGGTCGCGGAGGATTACGCTCTGGTCGATCAATTATCTGGTGGGCGCGTTGACATGGGTGTCGGAAGGGGTTTCGCACCTCATGAATTCGGTGCCTTTAATGTGGACCGAGCCGACGTAGCAGGTCGCATCACCGAGGGGCTGGAAATCTGCTCCCGTTTTTGGGCTGGAGAACCGTTCTCCTATACCGGGAAATATTTTTCGTTCGACAAGCTGCAACCTTGGCCACCAACGGTGAATGGTGCACTGCCAATCTGGAATGCTGCTTCTAATTCAAAGGAGAGTTTTGTTAACGCCGCGAATCGTGGCTATCACCTGATGATGAATCACTATCCAATGAATGCGAGTGCTTTGGCGGAAAAGTTTGGGTGGTATTGCGAGGCTTGGGAGCAGGCAGGCCGAAACACATCTGACCGAAAGGCAATGGTCAATTTCATGTGTTACATTGGTAATACCGAAGAGCAGGCTATCCAGGAAGTTAAAGGTGCGTTGCAGGAACACGCAGGGGCCTTTGAAAAAGTAATGCAAGGCCGGCAATGGGACACGGATTATGCTGGAGACCTCTCAATACTCTTGCGAATGTGCGAAGGTGACGATTGGCGCGATGTATTCCGTCGCCGTACATTGATTGGCACTCCCGAACAGGTGGCTGAACGGATACAACACTGCCTCAATCTAGGATTTACGGAAATTTCTATAGTTCCCCGATACGCGGGCCTAACCCACGAACACTGCACAAACACCATACAGCGCATTACCGAGGAGGCTTTGCCAATGTTAGATCAGTCAGCAACGGTGGCGTAGTCAAACTCTCTCTGATTTCGTTCGTGTCTGGGAAAGCCGTGTTATTTTCGTTCCTGTCTTATATCATGGGATCATGCTTGGGTGATCAATCAGGCTCTGCCAGTGTAGTTCAGAATCTTCGATAAACAGACCTCGGGTAACACCGGCCGCAACCATAGGAGCGGTGAGCCGGAGTGTGCTAATTGAGCAGCCCGATGGCCCGAAACTCATCGTTGGTCCAAAGGTAAAGTCATGGATGTGTCCGAGGTAAGGCGCTGACCCAGCAGTTTGTTCCAAAAACTCAAAATTCTTTCCGAGGTATGGGTATCTGCCTAGTCGCTCGTCCGCCAATTCCGATGGCGGTGTATATTGGTCGCTCCATAGGCGAATATATTTAGCAAAATTCGCTAATTCTGGACGCTTCCTAACATCTTGATCATGCCCGGCACAGGCAATGATGAAATCAGCCTCGAACGTCCCTTGCTCACTTTCTATAAGAACACCGTTTCCTGAAATCCTGACGGATTTCCAGTTTGAGTTGGTGTGTAGCTTGAAGTTTGGATGGCCATTTGCGCGGTTCCAGGTCTCCGGAGGCATGCCCATACGAGTGTTCAGGATATAGTGCATGAAACGCCATCTCGTCGCGTCATCGAGGTCGCCGAAGTGTCTCAAAAAACCCGAGGTGATGCACCACCGATAGACCTGTTGTCTACGATGGGTGTCCCGGCGGCAGAACATGTGGACTTCTGCACCTGCTTGGAGCGCGCAGATAGCATTATCGCCGGCTGTTGCGCCAACTCCGAGGACCGCAACTTTTTTGCCGGCTAGAGCATTAAAATCAATTGGATCGGAAGCTTTGGCACACAAGTTGGTTGGTAAAGACGCTAAATAGTCGGGAAGCCACCATTCGCCTGTTCCATCATGACCAGTGGCAAGGACGATGCGTCTCACATAAAGGACCTCAGTTTTTGCGAGGCCCTTTAGAGTAACTTTCATTCCATTTGCAGCCGGCTGTATTTTCAACAATTCGGTATTATTTTGGACTGGTATTTTCAAAGTCTGCCGCACCCAGCCCAAATATTTAATCCAATTATCAATTGGCACAAGTACGATGGCTTCCCAGGACTCCTCCCCATAGGTTGCCTTGTGCCAAGCTTCATATGTCAAGTTAGGTATGCCCATGTCCGGGCCCGGATAGTGCTTTGGAGATCGTATTACTGGCATTCGCCCATGGCTGTTCCAGATCCCTTCTCTGCCAGGAGCTTCTTTGTCTATAACCAAGATGTTGGTGACTCGTTCGCGCATCAGTAATCCGGCAATGGCTATGCCTCCCTGGCCGGCTCCAACAACGAGAACATCCAGAAGTGACTTTCCATCCGGGCCAAGCAGGCTAGGCATCCAGTCGGTCTCAGGATGACGCAAAGTATTTAGGTTGGCGACAACTTGCGCAGAAAGTGCATCAAGCCTTAACTCGGCATCGGCCAACGGCGGCCCATAGCTTTCGGGTTGATTAATTGGATTTTCAACGTCCTCGCGCCATCGGACTATAGTTTTATTAGAAAAAGTTGACTGCCGCATATCAGTTTCTAGACAAGACCACAGTATGGTTGACCTTAGTTGGCAATCTATTGTTGGTGGCCACCAAACTCACGCTTGTTTCACCTGTTGCTGTTTCTTAAATTTGCCCAAGAAAACTGTCTTGACCGCGACGATAACCTCGGTTGCTTTGCGCCGGATTGCGGTTAACCAGTGGACGAGCATAGAGTGGATGCGTCGCACTTCTCACTTCGTGCTCGATTTTAAAGATTAATTTTCCTGTGTCTAAGTCGACGATGTCGATAAAACGCCACTCATACTCGTCAGATTCTTGTGAGATGAGATCGAGTGCTATTAATTTCTCATAAGGCCCCGCAAAATCCGCAATGTAGATTGCTACGTGGTGGCCATCGTATTCTGGCTGAGGTGTATCGGTTTCGACAAAGTGTAGATACTGAGAGTTTCCCGTGCTCACGGACGCGCAGGCCATTCCGTCGCGTGCCCCAACATGGGCAGTAGCACCAATAATTTCGCGGTAGAACTGAGCGATTTTACTGGCGCTGCCGATGGGCGCATTCAGATCCAGATAGGGCATTCCTATATGCATATGCCCGTACTCTGGCGCGGGTGCGTGTATTCTGAGTTGGTTCCCCCAAGGGCAGGTCGCTTCGATACAGTCATTTTTTCGAACAAAAGAGAATTCGGTTTCAGTCAATTTATCTTCGATGGAACTTAACGAGGTTTCAATTTCTTTAAGGTCCGGAACCACAATTCCGACGGTACCACGCAAACGTTGCGGGGATGGATCACGCCTTGGCAGATGGATTTGGCTGCGTCCCATGTTCACCCACATATTGTCTACGCCAGTCATTAAAAAAGGATCGCGGGTGAATTGAAGTCCGGTAATGTAGAACAATACTGCTGGCTCTTGCTG
>CAJWOI010000366.1 GCA_913044255.1 uncultured Alphaproteobacteria bacterium | reverse complement strand
AATATTTTCCTTAACAAATATTACTCTCCAACCAAACTTGCATGGCCTATCAGGGGAGGTTTGTTTCGGTGCATGTTCCTTGCGGTGCGTGGGCAACATAACGATGAGAAAGGTACGGTTTTGGAATGGACCTACAACTAGGCGGACAAAAAGTGCTAATTACCGGCGGGTCTCGCGGGATAGGACGAGCTATCGCGAGTAGTATGGCAAGGGAGGGATGCGAAATTCACCTCTCTTCACGCACGGAGGCTGATCTTCAGCGCGCGCAGGCCGAAATCACCGATGCGACGGGTTCTGAAGTGTCTATTCATGCGTTTGATCTTAGCGAGAGCACGAATACAAGTCAGTTAGCTGAGGTGTGCGCCGATGTGGATATTTTAATTAATAATGCTGGAGCGATTCCCGGAGGCAATTTAGGAGATGTTGACGAATCCCGTTGGCGGTTGGCTTGGGACCTAAAAGTATTTGGTTATATTAATTTAACCCGTTTAATTTATGCACGTATGCAAGAACGTCATCGTGGCGTGATCCTCAATATTATTGGCCTTGCCGGTGAGCGGTATGATGCAAATTACATTGCGGGGAGTACTGGCAACGCAGGGTTGATGGCTTTTACCAGGGCGTTGGGCGGCACGAGCCTAGATGATGGCGTGCGCGTCTTGGGTATCAATCCGGGTTTGATCGCAACGGATCGGATGACTACTTTGTTGCAAACCCGTGCCGAGAAAGAGCTAGGGGATAGATCCCGGTGGCAAGAGCTTTTGAAGGGTCTTCCACTCGATCGTGCTGGTAAACCGGAGGAGGTAGCCGATTTAGCGACATTTCTGTCTTCCCCGAGAGCATCTTATATAAGTGGCGTTATTTACACGCTGGATGGCGGTGTAGCAGCCCGAACTAAAGTGGTATGATCTACGACGGGTTGTCAAAGTTTTGTGATGACGATCTTATGTCTTTTGATCTTCACGCAACCAGCGAGCAGTTTCCAGTGCGAAATACGTTAGAATGCCATTGGCGCCGGCCCGTTTTAGGCATATTAGGCTTTCCAGAACAGCTTGTTTTCTGTCGAAAGAGCCCTGATCGGCAGAGTTCGTGATCATCGCATATTCGCCACTTACTTGGTAAGCGTAGGTAGGAACTCCGAAGGTTTCTTTGACCCTGAAGATGATATCTAGGTAAGGAAGCCCGGGTTTTACCATAATCATATCTGCGCCCTCACTAATATCGAGCGCGACCTCCCGTAATGCCTCGTCGCTGTTGGGAGGATCCATTTGATAGGTTCGTTTATCTCCTTGTCCCAGGCTCGTGGTTGAGCCAACGGCATCTCGGAATGGGCCGTAAAAGGCCGACGCGTATTTTGCGGCATAAGATAAAATACGTACGTCCTCATGCCCCGCTAAATCAAGGGCGTTACGAATAGCGCCCACACGTCCGTCCATCATGTCTGATGGAGCAATTATTGAGCAGCCAGCTGCTGCTTGTACCAAGGCTTGTTGGACCAATACGTCTACTGTTTCGTCATTAACCACATACCCATTTCGAACCAAACCATCTTGCCCATGGCTAGTGAACGGATCCAGGGCCACGTCGCAGATAATTCCAAGATTTAAATTTCGGTTTGCTACTGCCCTGATTGCCCGGCACACCAGGTTTTCCGGATTTGTTGCTTCTGTCCCATCTTCATTTTTCTGTTGAGGTTCGATTACGGGGAAAATGGCTATCGCAGGAATTCCCAGTTGCTCTGCTTCAGTCGCTGCTTCGGTCAAACTTTCAATTGATAATCGGTCAACTCCGGGCATGCTTGGTACTGGAACCCGTGGATCATTTCCTTCCTGGACAAAGAGAGGCCAAATGAGGTCATCGGCCACAAGTCCATTTTCGGCCACCATACGTCGGGACCAGTCGTTGCGTCGATTTCGGCGTAAGCGGGTCGTTGGGTATGGGCCCACCCGATACGGTAAACGAGAACCACTCATATCCTTGCTCCACGTAGACGACCGCGATGATAGAAGCGCTCTAGCCATTCGACAAGGCGTTGAACGTCTCGTTGTCGCGTGGCGTTGACAGTAAGTTGGCACTAGTTAACATCGGGTCGGTATCGGATGTGTTTTTGTCAAGATAATACGATGTTTAGGGGAGCCTATATCGGTGGATTTCAAGTTAAGCGAAGAGCAACGCGCCTTCCAGGAAATTGCACGAGTATTTGCCCGGGAAAAGATGACCCCTTTTGCGGCTAAATGGGATGAAGAACTAATCTTCCCCGTCGATGCCCTGCAGGAAGCAGCGAAGTTGGGATTTGCAGGAATTTATTGCAGAGAAGACCAGGGCGGATCAGGACTTAGTCGCCTCGATGCTACGATCATTTTTGAAGAACTTGCGGCGGCGTGTCCCTCTACTGCAGCTTATATTTCCATTCATAACATGGCGAGTTGGATGATTGATTGTTTTGGCACTCCGAACCAACGCGCACGTTGGCTTCCAGGTTTGTGCAGTATGCAGTTAATGGCAAGTTACTGCTTAAGCGAGCCTGATTCTGGGTCCGATGCCGCTTCGCTTAAGACCAGTGCCGTTCAGGATGGGGAGGATTATGTAATCAACGGCAGCAAAGCGTTTATTTCAGGAGCGGCCACCTCCGATCTTTATATTTGTATGGTGCGAACCGGGGACGCCGGCCCTGGTGGTATTTCCTGCATTGTGGTTGAGAAAAACTCGTCTGGATTACATTTCGGTAAAAATGAAAAGAAACTTGGTTGGCATTCTCAACCAACGGCTGCCGTAATATTTGAGAACTGCCGAGTTCCTATTACAAATCTCATTGGGAGTGAAGGGGAGGGTTTTAAAATTGCGATGATGGGGCTTGATGGGGGTCGTCTCAACATCGGCGCATGTTCTATTGGAGGTGCTCGTGCCGCAATGACAGCAGCCAAGGAACATATCTTGTTGCGCAAACAATTCGGTAAACCACTAGCCGAGTTTCAAGGACTGCAATTTAAGTTCGCTGATATGGCGACTGAATTAGAGGCAGCGAGGTTAATGATACGTCGCGCCGCGATTGAGCTTGATGGCGATACACTAGATTCGACAATGCATTGTGCGATGGCAAAGCGATTTTCCACAGATATTGCGTTTGATGTTTGCAATAGGGCATTGCAATTGCATGGTGGCTACGGGTATCTCCGGGATTTTCCAATAGAGAGAATTCTTAGAGACTTGAGGGTGCACCAAATACTTGAGGGTACCAACGAAATCATGCGCGTAATTATTGCCCGGCATTTG
>CAJWOI010000365.1 GCA_913044255.1 uncultured Alphaproteobacteria bacterium | reverse complement strand
CTAAACCACTGATGATGTCTCCTTTGTAGCGCACCTCTCCGGCGCTAGGTTGCAAGTGACCAGTAATGAGATTGAAGAAAGTGGTTTTCCCGGCACCATTTGGACCAATGATGGCATGACGCTCACCTTCGAGGATATTGAGGCTTATTTCAGTGATTGCCTTAAACCCCTCAAAGCGTTTGTGCAGTTGGCGCGTTTCTAACATCCTAATTGGTCCGACCGACGTAGTTACGTACTTTTCTAACCAGCCCTACTAAGCCGTCTGGTAGAAACAGCAAGATTACCAGGAGAATAGCGCCTAAGACTGTTGGCCAATATTCGGTATATTCATTGGTTACTCGTTCCAAAATAAAAAGGGCGGCGGCGCCAATTGCTGGACCGAAAAAAGAGAACATGCCGCCCAGTAATGTCATGATTAGAACCGTTGCCGATTGTGTCCAAAATGCTGATTCAACGTACATGCCGCGATGGAACATGGCGAAGATTGCCCCCGCTATTCCTGCAAAAGTACCAGCGATTACAAAGGCCCACCAGCGCATGAGACGCGTGTTAACGCCAATAAAGCCAGCCCGCACAGTATTTTCGCGAACTGCTACTAGGGTACGACCAAACGCTGAATGGCATATAAGCCACAGAAGTACGATCGCTGCTGTCACTACGAGTAAGGTAAAATAGTAAAAATGCACTCGATGGTTGATGAGCTCTGGAACAAGGATGCCGACAAAGCCGTCGTCTCCGCCGGTTACTGAGCGCCATTTAAATGCAATTGCCCAGACCAGCATCGAAAAAGCAAGCGTCAGCATCGCAAAATAAATGTCGGTGAGCCGTGTACAAAAATAAGCAACAAAGCTTGCAGCTACAATTGTGACGAAAATGCTGACAACGAAAGACGGTACCAAGGCCCAACCATAGGTTGTTAGTAGAATAGCATTGGTATAACCGCCAATGGCAAAATACGCTGCATGACCGAAGGAAACGTTACCTGAATAACCGATGATAACGTTCAGACTCAGAGCAAACAGTGCGTAAATCAATATCTCTGTAACAACATCAATCACGTACGCTGAGTGAAATAGTGGTACAGCTACCAGCATAGCCAGGGACATGAGACAACCGGCCATAGTCGACCGGCTCATTGCATCCGTCATGGGTCTTAGTGTCCTTCTGTCTCAGGCCGCCCAAAGAGACCCCACGGCCGAATGAGCAATACAACCAGCAGAATCAAGAAGGCAAATATGTCCTGACCATTGGGTACTATGACCGACCCGAAATTAAACACAAAGCCGTAAATTAATGCGCCAATGAACGTGCCCCATAGTGAACCTAAGCCACCAATAATGACGATCACAAAACACTCCACGATGATGACGGTGTCCATGCCAGGGGTGGGGCTATTAAATGGTGAGGCCAAGGCGCCACCAATTCCAGCCAGCGCAGAGCCCGCTATAAAGACGCAAGTGTAAATCATTGGCACGTTAATTCCCAAAGCTGCTAGCATTTCCCGATTCTGGGTGGCGGCTTTGGTGAGTCGACCCCAGCGAGTGCGCTCAATGAAGAGCCATAGAGCTAAGAAAATGATGGGGCCTAGAGCACAGAGTAGCAAACGATAAGATGGATAGTACGCGATTCCTAAATTGGATGCTCCAGATAGACTTTCTGGATAAGAAACACTGTATTGGTCGGTACCCCAAATTATCTTTGCGAGATCGCCAAGGATGAGTACCAATGCAAACGTCAATAATAGTTGCATCAAATGCTCTTTGTCATAAACGAATCGAAATAGACTCCGTTCGATGATCGCCGAGAGAAATGCTAGGCCCACGGCAGATGCAAGCACTCCCCAGAAAAAATTAAGACCTATCGTCTGGGTGACTGAATATGTGATATAGGCACCAAACATATAAAAGGCGCCATGTGCAAAATTAATAACTTTCAGTACGCCAAAAATGAGTGAAAGGCCGGAGGCGATAATAAAAAAATTCATGCCCATGGATATGGAATTCATGAATTGGATAAAAGCAAAGCTGGGATTGCTAAGCAGAGTTGCTAACCCTGGGCTCCCCATATCAATGCGAACAAATTCCAGCAGCGCTTCCATGACATTGATTGATCCCGGTCGGGCAGGTGCCGTCTGCCACTGACACTGGCTAACTCAGAGTTTCTCCGTGGTTTGCCGATAAATGGATTATTCGGCTATTTGGGCAGGAATATATGTAATCGGGTTCATCACCCGGTAGGGAACACCCTCCTTTTTCACCATGGGCCCCCAAAACTGTCCGGTGTCCGCTTGGTGAGTTTTCGGGTCAATGGTGCGGGGTCCAACCGGTGTGTCGATAGTCATGCCCTTAAGGGCTTGAGATATGCTGGCTGCATCTAAAGATCCAGCTTTTTCTGCCGCTGCGCCGTACATGCGTACACCGATCAATGCAAGTACCGGCCACATAGGTGTTCCATCCGTTCCTAGGCGTTTTGCCAAAGCTTTTTGAAAGTTTTTGTGCTCTTCATTTGGATGGTGATACCAAAGCTCGTAGGAGTTGGCCCAAACGTTGTCCGGATAGTCTTTCCCCATGGACCCGGCGATCTCGTGGCTACCAATCTCTCCACCAGTAACGTACTTGATTTGACGAAAAAGGCCGAAGGGCGACGCTTGCTTGGCAAAATCTACGAAATGGGGGCCCCAGAGGCCACTTGTTACCACATCGCATCCAGCTCCCATTATCTGAGTAATAAAGACGTTGTAGTCAGTTGCTCTCAACTTTGGTCGAAGGTCCAAAACTATCGTCGCCTCCGGTAAATGGCGTTTTAGGCCCCTTTCAATTCCATCAGCCAAATCATGCCCATAGGCATAATCGAGTTGTATATCGCAAATTTTTTGTGCACCTAGTTGTTTTGCAATCTGTGCTATTGCATCTCCCTCAAAATCCGTGTGTGACGCCGTGCGGAATACGTAATCATGTCTTCGGTTGGTAGTCATCTGAATGGTTTTTGGAATGGTTGCGATATAAATAACTTTTTCTTGTTTCGCCACTTCAGAAATGGCAAGACCCACCGCTGAACTCAAACCACCAATAATCACATTGACGCCGTCTTTGGTGATCATTTCCTTTGCGGCGGCAGCGGCAGTGGCAGGATTCAATTTTGTGTCGCGTTCAACAGTCACCACCTGCATTCCAAGAATTCCCCCATGGGAATTCAATTCGTCAACCGCCATCCGATGTCCTTCCACGGCTGGGGAACCATAGATCGCGCCACCCCCGGTGATGGGATACAGCATTCCGATT
>CAJWOI010000364.1 GCA_913044255.1 uncultured Alphaproteobacteria bacterium | reverse complement strand
CTGGTGGCCTCCTCATCATGGTCGCGTCACTATTTTCTGTCACGTTAGTTACTGGATTGTCCGGCGCCGTTATCTATGCCTTGATTTTTGGCTTAAACAATGCGGTAACCATGACCTTTGTTGGTTTCATGTGGCCGAGGTATTTTGGCCGGAAACATTTGGGCAGCATTCAGGGATTTGGCCAAATGATTGTCATTGTCGGCGCATCGCTGGGTCCGCTCCCTCTTGCGGTTGCTTTAGATTCTTCCGGGTCTTATGACATTACTCTTCGCAGTTTAACTATCCTACCAATACTCTTAGCATTCGTTGCTCTATTTTTGCGAACCCCTGAAAAAATGTCACAGTTGTCGAAATCAACTGGCGAAACAGGATCCTAAGCAATATCATTTTTCTGGAATACGTCTAGTCGATCAAAAAAATAAGAAGATGGAAAAACCTATAGTGGTGGTCACACGAAGTTGGACAGCAACTGCTCAAAAAGCAATTGCCGAACGATTTGAGGCAAGACTAAATCCAACTGATCGAATCCTTAGTCCAACAGAGATCATAAAGCAGTGTGATGGCGCCACCGCACTTTGCCCCTCAGGTTTTGATGCTATCGATAACAATCTAATATCCAAACTCCCAGAAAGCGTCAAACTGATCGCAACCATTAGTGCAGGCACTCAACATATAGATATTTCCGCAGCCACAAAACGTGGAATCCAAGTCAGCAACACACCAGGCGTCGTAGCAGAAGACACGGCAGACCTTACAATTGGGCTAATGATATCGGTCTGCCGGCGCCTAGTTGATCTAGACGGCATTATGCGGCGTGGCAACTGGCAGGGATTTAAGGTCGACGATCCCTTATGCGGCCTTAGAGTCTGGGGGAAAACAATCGGAATTATAGGTCTAGGCGGTATCGGTAAAGCCGTTGCCCGCCGAGCCCGCGCGTTTCGAATGCCAGTCCTTTACCACAACCGAAACCGAGATTTAGCGGCCGAGAAAGAGCTTGGGGCTCGCTACTGCCCTGAGTTATACGATCTGCTCTCACTATCCGACATTGTGTCGATTCATTGTCCGCTCACCGCCGAGACCCACCATCTGATCGATGAGGAAGCTCTTCAGGCAATGAAACCTAGCAGTGTATTGATTAATGCTGCAAGAGGAGGCGTGGTAGACGAAGAATCTTTGATATATGCATTGCAAAACGGTTGGATTGCTGGCGCCGGCCTTGATGTATACAAAAACGAACCGGACTTCAATTCCTCTCTAATGATGGAAAATGTGGTGCTGTCTCCTCATGTGGGAACCGCAACGACTGAGGCTCGAGATGACATGGGTTTTCGCGTTATAGAGAACATTGAGGTATTCCTTGAAACAGGTACACCTAAAGATCCAGTAACTTCTTAAATCTCATACTTCCCCTAGCACTCCAATACGCTTATTTCCTTGCAGATGAGACCTAACTGTTATTGTTCAACGAAGTCGATGGTTGCGAGTACCCCAATCGACTCACAAAACCAATTTCACGAGCGGCGTCTAGTAACCATTTCGCCAAGTAATCAGCATAACTTCGACGAACAACGAGATCGAATCGGCAGATACCATTTTCATTATTGCTGCCGCGACTAATCAAAACTGGGACGTGGGCCAACAACGACTGTGCGCAATGCCCCACTTTAAATGCTCTATGATGTAAATCTAGAGTACAACCCTGGTTTAATAATTGGCCCGTCCTTTCTCCTTCAATCCGCACTACAGTTTGCCCTCCAGTGATGTCTGTCACCGAATGATGGAGCCCCGCCCATGCCGAATTGATCTTTTCGGATAGGTGTATGTCAGTCATTGGGGCTAATACCAACCATTCATCCGGTCCAAGCCAATGTATTCGTGTGTCCGATGCCTCGTGAAATGTATTGGGGACCAACGGTAAACCGACACCAAAAATGGTGGAGGCTGCCGTAAGTGTTTGGGAATCGGATGGATCACAACGCAGGTTAAGATGCACACAAAATGCCAATTCTTCGAGTATCACGCCACTCCGGCCATCTACCCCGACCTGATTGGAAACGTCGGCATGGTGTGCCAACGGAGATACCCTAAATATATTTGACTGATCCACAATGGTTCTCTACAAATCGACCGTGATCGAGCGGGGGATGGGAACTCGGATAAATTGCATTGAGTTGTTATTCATCTAACAATTAGACCTATCACATCTTCTGGCGTTGATTTTCTACGTCATAAAATCTTGCTTGTCCGATCTTTGCGGCAATGACGCGTCCATCCATCAACTGCGCATAGACCACACTACCTTCCCGACTTCGGCCTCCCTTGACGAGCGCCAACGCAATCGAGTGCTGGAGGGCCGGACTGAAGTAACTGGATGTTACGTGACCGACCATAGCCGCCGGAAACTCTGTTGCTGCCTCATTCAGTAACTGCGCACCCTCGGGTAACACCAACGCTGGGTCGATCGTCGTGAGCCCAACCAGTTGTTTCCTATTTTCCCGTCGAGTGTCTTGCCGGGACAGCGAGCGTTTCCCGATAAAATCCTTAGTGGTTGACACGATCCAATCCATGCCGAGATCACCTGGTGTCACTGAACCATCGGTATCTTGTCCAACAATGATGTAGCCTTTTTCCGCCCGCAGCACATGCATTGCCTCCGTACCATATGGCGTGATATTGAACGACTGACCTGCCTCCATTGCTGCCTCCCAAAGGCTACGGCCAAAATTGGCAGACACGTTAATCTCGTACGCCAGTTCACCACTAAAACTGATTCGATAAACTCGGGCCGGGATTCCAGCAACGGTGCCTTCGTGAAATGACATGAAAGGAAAAGCATCGGGTGAAAAGTCGATATCGTTGCAAATTCTAGAAATAGCCTCGCGACTGTTTGGGCCCGCTATACTCGTTACCGACCAGTGATCTGTTACAGATGTTAAATAGACCTTGAGGTGTGGCCACTCCGTCTGTAACCAACGTTCCATCCACGCCAGCACATGCGCTGCGCCACCGGTCGTAGTCGTCATCAAGTAATGGTCCTTGCCAATTCTTGATGTGACTCCGTCATCCATGACCATGCCATCCTCGCCCAACATCAATCCATACCGGCACCGCCCTATTTCAAGCTTTAACCAAGAATTGGTGTAGATTCTATTTAGAAACTCCGCAGCATCGGTGCCGCGAATCTCGATCTTGCCAAGCGTTGATGCGTCCAATATTCCCAAACTTTCCCGTGTCGCCAGACATTCCCGCTGCACAGCATCGTTGATGGACTCTCCTGGTAACGGGTAGTACCACGGCCTCTTCCATTGCCCGACGTCTTCGAAT
>CAJWOI010000363.1 GCA_913044255.1 uncultured Alphaproteobacteria bacterium | reverse complement strand
TCTGGGCAATGGGCCGTGGTGCGTGATGTATGCGGCATCGTGAGTGCGGACGCGACCTTTCGGGCACGATCCCTGATGAGGCGGGGCTTTGGTCGAGACCCCAATCAGATGGGACTGGCAAGCTCAATTGGGATTGATTGGAAAGGGACCCGAGCGGGTAGGGGACGCCAAAGAAAAATGTGGTATAGAATGTGGTATGAAACCTGGGAACTCTTAAAACATAACGTAATAACAAGCGGTTACGGATGTTTAAGGCAGACACCCCCTCCGCCAGATTTGCTATACACACTGTCATACGTGTGATGGAGAATCGAAATTTATGACTGAGCCGACCTTTAGCTTGATCGCGGGCACAGGTGGGAATCAGGACGCGATCCCCATTGTCCTTGCTGAGGAAGAAACGTGGCAGGATTGGCGCGCAGAAGCAGGATCCCGTACCAATACCTGGCTCGATAGCGTCCAGTTTCTTCCCAAGGCAGGGGAAACATGTCTAATCCCACGGCCGGACGGCAAACTAGACCGCATTGTGGTAGGCGCCGGTAAGGCACCGGATTTGTGGAGTTTGGCTCGGTTGCCGTTTCAGCTCCCACAGGGCACCTACGTGTTGGATGGTCGTTGTCCTGATGTGACTGCTAATGGCGGTCTTTCGCTTGGTTGGGCTCTGGGTGCGTATCAGTTCACACGATACAAGGAAGCAAGGAGGCCACCTGCACAACTAGTGGTGG
Source organism: uncultured Alphaproteobacteria bacterium (assembly GCA_913044255.1). Lineage (GTDB taxonomy): Bacteria > Pseudomonadota > Alphaproteobacteria > UBA7887 > UBA7887. The sequence continues at coordinate 2,602 of CAJWOI010000363.1, read as the reverse complement.
AGGACGAAGACGTTCTATCGGAGGCACGTCGATTGGCAAGTGCTACTTATTTAGTGCGGGATCTAATCAACACCCCAGCTAACGATATGGGGCCGTCTGAACTTGCGATGGTTGCTGAGGAAATTGCTGGCGTGGGTGGGGCGAGCATAACGGTGATTTCTGGCGAGGATTTGATACAGCAGGGTTATCCGACGATTTTTGCAGTTGGTCAGGGTAGTGCACGTCTTCCTCGGTTGATTGATTTGCGTTGGGGGTCGTATGAGGCACCGAAGGTCACGCTAATCGGTAAGGGTGTGTGTTTTGATTCTGGTGGTCTCGACATAAAGCCAGCCGACAATATGCTGTTGATGAAGAAGGATATGGGTGGAGCCGCTCATGTTCTCGCTCTAGCACAGTCTGTGATGGAGCAGCAATTGGCGGTCCAGCTCCGAGTGTTGATCCCCGCGGTTGAGAATAGCATTTCAGGCCACGCGTTTCGACCGGGCGATATAATCTCAACCCGGAGTGGTAAAACAGTTGAAGTCGGCAACACGGATGCCGAGGGTAGGCTGATTCTTTGTGATGCCTTGGCAGAAGCTACTGCTGAAACTCCTGAACTCATTATCGATATTGCGACTCTTACCGGTGCAGCTCGAGTGGCGGTAGGTACGGACATTGCTGCAATGTTTACAAACGATGAAGCTCTGGCGTCGGAACTTAGCAATTATGCACAGACTCACCAGGACCCGTTATGGCGGTTGCCGCTGTGGGATGACTATAAAGATGATCTCGATAGTCCCGTGGCAGATCTTAATAATATTTCTGGCCACCATTATGCGGGCGCGATTGGCGCCGCGCTTTTTCTGAAGGAGTTTGTTTCAGACAATCAGCCTTGGGCCCATTTCGACATCATGGGTTGGAACCGAATCGATCGGCCAGGTCGGGCACAGGGAGGCGAGGCATTTGCGATTAGAGCGCTCGATGCCATGCTTACAGCTCGTTACCACAAAAGTCTCTGACTATGTCGAAACTTGGGATTCGATATGACTAGAAATATTGATCTTAGTAGCCGACGGTTGGGTCAACTAAATTTTGTGGTGTTTTCCCAATGTGTACTAGCCGCAAGTTGTGGATCACCTGAGAGGCAGCACTTGAGGCGACAGTGAGCCCTGCTAGGTGCGGGGTCACAACTATTTTAGGGTGGGCCCAGAAGGGATGATTTGATGGCAAAGGTTCGGCATCAAATACGTCAAGCCAGGCTCCTGAGAGATGGCCGTTATCGATTGCCGCGAGTAAATCCTGTTCGATCAGGTGAGCGCCTCTGGCGACGTTTATCACATATGCGTCAGTCGGAAGAGTTGCAAAAGCCTCTGCATTCAGTAGGCCACGCGTTTTAGCTATTAATGGCAATAAACAGATCAAAATATCGCTTTTTTGTAGGAGTGAAGTGAACCCTTCCGATCCGTGGTAGGAGGCAACGGCTCCAACGGTATGTGGAGTGCGTGTCCAGGAGGCGACTTTGAAGCCAAGATTTACCAAGGTGTTGCCGGTCGCGCGCCCAATTTCCCCAAATCCTAGTATGCCAACACGACTACAACTAATTGGCACCGGTGGAATAACCTGCCAATCACGTAAAAGTTGTGCTCCTCGTATTAAATCAAGCCGACGGTGACGACTGAGCACCGCAAGCGTCACGTATTCAACCATTTGCCGAGTCAGTTCCGCGTCTACTAACCGTGCGATTGGTACATTCTTCGGTAACCTGGGATCCATGAATATGTGATCAACCCCGGCACCCAATGACTGGATAAGTTTTAGATTCGGTAATCCCAAAAGTGCTCCGGGGGGGTGCTTCCAAACCAGTGCAACCTCTATATCTTCTGGTTTCCCCGAATCTGGCCATACTTGAAAACCAATTTCAGGGTCCAGGGAAGCCAGCGCTTGCTGCCATTCAGTAGGGTTATCCGCTTTGCTGATAAATAAGATGGACATCGATTGCCTTACATCGACGTAGTTTTGGTTTTAAATATTTCAATTTCAAACGCTGCGGCGATCAAAGTTTTTGTATAATCGGTCTTCGGTGCAGAGAAAATTTCTGATGCGGCTCCGTGCTCCACAGCGATTCCATTTTTCATGACCAATACTTGGTTGGCGAGGGCTCGGATCACACGCAGATCATGGCTAATAAAAAAATATGATAACCGATATTTAATTTGTAGCGCCCGTAGTAAGTCGACGATTTGTGCCTGTACTGAGAGATCAAGGGCTGAAGTAGGTTCGTCAAGAACCAGAAATCGAGGTTTGAGCATCATCGCTCGGGCGATTGAAATTCTCTGCCGCTGTCCTCCGGAAAACTCGTGAGGATAGCGATCCATTTCGTCGGGGTTCAAGCCTACTTCCTCAAGCATGTCACCCACCAATTGGCGTCGCGAAGAAACTCCACCGCCGAGGCCATGAACTGTCAGTCCCTCTTCCACAATTTCGCGCACTGACATACGAGGACTCAATGAGCTGAAGGGGTCCTGGAAAACAATCTGCATTTGACGCCGGAGCGGCCGCAACTTTTGGTTACTCCAACCCTGAATTTTGTCGGTACCAAATTGGATGTAGCCTGCGCTAGGCA
>CAJWOI010000362.1 GCA_913044255.1 uncultured Alphaproteobacteria bacterium | reverse complement strand
ATGAAGACCACATAATTGCATATGATGCCACTGGTGTTGGGAGTGCAGCGCGAGTCTGGTGGATGTTTCGGCTTTTCGGGCATAGGCGCGTGTCTGTACTCGACGGCGGCCTACCCGCATGGGTGAAATCAGGAGGCTCGCTGGAAAATTCTATACAGGTTCCTACTTCAACTGAATATGCTGCCAGGCTCAACCTTGCTCTACTTCGGAAGTTTAAGGACTTACTCGGAAACATCGAAAACAATGCCGAGCTAGTTTTGGACGCACGAACGCCAGGACGCTATGCGGGAACTGAGCCAGAACCACGACCCGGACTGCGAAGTGGCCACATACCAAAAAGTTTAAATCTCCCCTTCCTCGACCTTTACGATCTCGATACCCACCTCATGAAGTCAGGCGAGCAATTGGAAAAAGTGTTCACTGAGGCCGGAGTAGAAGACGGTAAAAACGTGATTACCTCATGTGGGTCAGGCATCACGGCTTGCAATCTCGCACTTGCTCTTCACATAATCGGGCGTACCAACGTCGCAGTTTACGACGGCTCATGGAGCGAATGGGGGGCGCGCAGGGATATACCCGTCGCGCGGTGACGAAATCGTAGCCCGGTCACCATTTTGCAATTCTAAAACGTTATATGAATGAGCACCTAAAATTGGCTTAGGGACTTGGCATCAAGGCGCGCTTTGGCGCCTTAAGACCTGCCGAAGGGTCCTTGTAACGATCTATATTGAGGCACCCTTCACTCTTTGCAATGACACAGGTCGCGGCAGCATCACCAGTTATATTAACAGCCGTGCGCATCATATCTAGCAGCCGGTCCACGCCGATGATAAGAGCAATCCCCTCAACCGGAAGACCAACCTGCTGCAACACCATTGCCAACATGATTAACCCGACTCCCGGAACTCCGGCCGTGCCAATGGATGCCAAAGTTGCGGTCAGAATTACAGCAAGAAAATCTCCCAGATTTAAGTCGACACCATAAACCTGAGCAATAAATACCGTAGCAACGCCTTGCATGATGGCAGTCCCATCCATGTTGATGGTGGCACCGAAAGGTACGGTAAAAGAGGCCACACTATCGTCCACCCCCAAACGGCTTTGTACCGACTCCAAGGTCACTGGTATCGTCGCGTTGCTGCTAGCGGTGGAAAATGCAAATAATTGCGCCGCACGCATCTTGCGAAAAAACACGATTGGACTAAGCCCACCAGCGATTTTCAGTAAAACGCTATACGTGAAGATCGCATGGACCGTAAGTGCCAATACCACACATACAAAGTATTTGGCCAGAGGCATAAACGCTTCCACACCTTCCGTCGAAAATGTACGAGCAATCAGGCAAAACACGCCAATGGGTGCAATCCGTACCACGATCCACACCATCTGCATGATCACGGCGTTCAGATCTGTGAACACATTAAGTAGATGACGTCCTCGGTCTCCCGCAATTGTAATTGCAACCCCCAGCAACAGCGCAAACACTATGATCTGAAGCATCTCACCATTGGCCAGCGCTGCGACAGGGTTGCTTGGCACCAAGTCGATTAAAACTTGACTAAAAGCCGGTGCGGCTCGAGATTTAAAATCAATTTCTGCGCCGGTAATATCAAAACCTATCCCCGGCGATACAACCCCTGCTATCAGTAGCGCGACGGTAATGGCCAAGGCCGTGGTCGCCACATACAAACCAAGTGCTTTAGCGCCGATTCTGCCCAGAGCCGCAACATCTCCCATGCTAGTGACCCCACATACAAGTGACACGAACACAAGGGGAACCACCATCATTTTGAGCGAAGCAATGAAGATCGCACCAACCACACGCAGAACTCCGTCAACCAACAAACTCTGCACCAGGCCTGACCCCGCACCAAACAAATTCAGTAAAACACCAAGAAACGCCCCAAAAATCATGGCAATCAAAATTTGTGTGGTAAGCGATATTTTTGCTTCGGGCATGGTATTGTCCAATTGCAGCAAAACTCGTTTTAGAAAAATGAAGGTACCACGCTAACTACGGTCGCCTCAACCACACACTAGGAGGAGTGGATCGAAGATGACATGGGAAAATTATTCAAATGAATCCAGCTAACTTTAGTCAAAATGTAAATATATTGTCATGAAACAAGACACGCTAATCGTTACCGCCGGACGTGATCCAGAAGCCAATCACGGGGCCGTAAATCCACCAGTTTATCACGCGTCTACCATCTTATTTCCATCGGTAGCAGCGTTAGAGGCGTCTCAGAGTCACCGAACGGACAACGACACCACATACTACGGACGCTTTGGAACGCCAACCACTTTCGCATTCCAAAATGCCGTTGCAGAGATTGATGGTGGCCACCGCGCAATCGCTGTCGCGTCCGGGAAATGTGCCATCTTGGTTGCGCTAACGGCATTCCTCAAATCAGGGGATCATCTTTTGATGGTCGATACAGCGTACGGCCCAACTCGGGCACTTTGCGATGGCTTCCTCACTAAATTTGGTGTCACGACCACGTACTATGACCCTCTCATTGGCTCCCAGATCTCAAATCTTATTCGTTCGGAGACGCGGGTTATATTTACAGAATCACCGGGCTCACAAACCTTCGAAATACAAGATATTGATGCGATTGCAGAAGTGGCACATTCGCGCGGTTGCGTAGTTTTGTTAGATAATACTTGGGCAACATCTCTTTTCTTTCGGCCATTTGATCACGGCGTTGACGTGGCAATACAGGCCGCAACTAAATATATCGTGGGCCATTCCGACGCAATGCTCGGGGTCATAACAACCACGGAATCAATGTTTGAAAGAGTCCAGCGAGCTGCACTTGATTTCGGCGCACCACCGGGCCCTGACGACGTTTATTTAGGCCAACGCGGCCTGCGAACGTTAAGTGTCCGGTTGGACCGGCATATGAAAACTGGGTTGGCAGTTGCCGAATGGTTAAAAACACAAACGCAAATCGCACGCGTAATCCACCCAGGATTGCCTAACGAACCAGGCCACTCCCTTTGGCTAAGGGATTTTCGAGGAGCCAGCGGGCTTTTCGGACTAGTTCTACAACCAACAAGTAAAAATGCATTAGCCGCGATGCTAGATGGCATGGAATTATTTAAAATGGGATATAGCTGGGGAGGATACGAAAGTTTGATTGTCCCTACTGACCCGAGAAAACATCGGACAGCCACCACTTGGGATCCACCCGGACCAACGCTTCGTATACATACTGGGCTCGAGGATCCCGGAGATCTCATAAATGATCTGCAGCGCGGGCTAGCACGCCTGAGTTCAACCCCCGAAAGCTGATGGGAATATATGGCGGGTCCTCACCTGGGT
>CAJWOI010000361.1 GCA_913044255.1 uncultured Alphaproteobacteria bacterium | reverse complement strand
TTGACGAAAAAGAAATACTCCAATCCATAGAAAAATATAGTTTGGAAGAGGCGCAGCTAGTTGAACCACTTGATGACAAAACGCCGACCGTCGGCCGAAAACTAACGATCCTACAACAGTTGTTTGGAAACCTAGGACGCTTCAGCAGTGGCGGTGCAGCCACGAACCCATATTAGTCTCCCAAGACCCGAAACAAAAGTCAGCAGATACCCTCGTGAATACCAAATACTTTATCCTCCTTTGAAAGGTGTACTACGCCAATACCGCCAGTAAAAGAATTGCCACTATGTTTGTGATCTTGATCATTGGATTTACGGCAGGTCCCGCAGTGTCTTTATATGGATCTCCGACAGTGTCGCCCGTCACCGATGCCTTATGAGCCTCAGATCCCTTACCACCATGATTTCCATCTTCGATGTATTTCTTGGCATTATCCCAAGCTCCACCTCCTGACGTCATTGAAATTGCCACAAAAATACCAGTTACTATGGTACCAAGAAGCATAGCGCCGAGGGTAGTGAATGCCGCCCCTTGACCTGCAATTTGTAAAATAACGAAATAAACCAGGACCGGCGCCACGACCGGCAACAAGGACGGCACGATCATTTCTTTTATCGCAGCTCGAGTGAGCAGATCAACGGCCCGGCTGTATTCTGGGCGGGCCGTGCCTTCCATTATCCCGGGAATTTCTTTGAACTGTCGCCGTACTTCAACCACAACCGCACCCCCGGCGCGCCCTACAGCCATCATCCCCAACGCGCAAAATAAATACGGCATCAAGCCACCCAAAAATAAGCCCACCACCACAAAGGGATTTTGCAGTTCAAACCCAATGTCGAGGTGAGGAAAATAGTGACCTAAATCCTCAGTGTACGCCGCAAACAGAACTAGGGCAGCTAAGCCAGCAGACCCTATTGCGTAACCCTTCGTGACTGCTTTTGTCGTATTTCCAACGGCATCAAGAGCATCCGTTATTTTCCGGACCTCCTCCGGCAAGTCCGCCATTTCTGCGATACCACCCGCATTATCGGTAACGGGCCCATAGGCATCCAGTGCAACTACCATTCCGGCCAACGCCAGCATTGTAGTGGCAGCAATCGCCAGGCCAAACAGGCCCGCTATCATGAACGCTACAATTATGCCAGCACATATCACCAATACGGGTAACGCTGTCGCCTCCATTGAAATTGCCAAGCCCTGAATAATATTAGTTGCATGGCCGGTTTCCGACGAACTTGCTATACTTTTCACAGGCCGATGGTTTGTTCCGGTGTAATACTCAGTAATCCAAACTAACAGACCAGTCACTACCAGTCCCGCTATTGCACAAACAAAAAGATCCTGACCCGTGATGGACTCATCACCCATGTTGTAGCTTGTATCAAAACCAACCAGTTGAGCTGTCACTATTGCTATCAAAACGGCCGAAATTACGGCCGATGCTATAAACCCCTTGTAGAGCGCGCCCATTATGTTCGCACTCTTCCCTAGTTTCACAAAAAAAGTCCCAATTATCGATCCGACGATGCACACTGCGCCAATAGCAAGCGGGAATTGCATCATGAGAGCGTGATCCAAAGGCGCAAAGAAAATTGCCGCCAGCAACATAGTCGCCACCACGGTAACCGCATACGTCTCAAAAAGGTCGGCCGCCATCCCCGCACAATCTCCAACATTGTCACCAACATTATCGGCAATTACAGCAGCGTTCCGTGGATCATCCTCTGGAATTCCAGCTTCAATCTTGCCAACCAAATCCGCACCGACATCAGCCCCCTTAGTAAAAATACCGCCGCCGAGCCGAGCAAATATTGAGATCAGAGAAGCTCCAAAGCTCAATCCAACCAGAGCCTCCAATAATCTCCGAGTCTCAACCCCATTCGCAAGAAGAACAGAGTAATAGATGCTAACAGCAAGCAATCCTAGGCCAACTACCAAAAAACCAGTTACCGTCCCTGATTTGAACGCAATCGACAATGCCTGGGGCAGTCCCTCTCGCGCTGCCTGTGCCGTTCGCGAATTGGCACGAACAGAAACATTCATCCCGATATATCCGGCGGCGCCAGACAATATAGCGCCTATCAAATAGCCTATACCGACTTCTGCTCCCAGCAACGCCCACAAAATTGCGCCGATCACAATCCCAACGACTGCGATAGCGCGATATTGCCTACTGAGGTATGCATTAGCGCCTTCCTGCACAGCTCCGGCAATTTCTCTCATCCGCTCGTTACCTGCATCGGCCGCAAGGACTTGTCGCGTGGTGAAAAGTCCGTAAAGCACCGCCAAAGCCCCACATATGATGGGCAACGCTAATGTTGTAGACATCGACTAGGAATCCTTTTGTTCATAAAACTACGCCAATCGCTTCTTGCAGTGCCTCGCAGGACGGACCGCACCGACGCCTAAGGCGGGCGGGAACATGCCAGAGGCGCCGGTCTAACGCAAGGTAAGCTACAGAAATTAGAAAACTAACCGGTATGAACTCAAAAATGTTGGTACCCACTAGCCTCCATCTGCACCTCATCACCACCCACTCCAATTACGACCACACCAGGAGTAGCCACCACTTCGCCAATCTCCGTCACCATCACCCCGGTATCCGAGGAAATCCTCGACAACGTTTCTAGCGCACTTGACGGTGCCGTAAAAACGAGTTCGTAGTCATCGCCCGCAGACAAAAGATTTGGCAAAAGGTCGGGCACATCACCCAGTACAGCGCGGGCTCCCAATGATAGTGGTACTGAAGAAATATTCAGGCGCGCACCTAAGTCAGCGAGCGCACAAATATGACCTATATCGGCGATCAGGCCGTCAGACACGTCAATGACCGCGTGTGCAACACCAATCAGCGCCTGCCCCAGAGCAATACGTGGCTCAGGACGAAGAAAACGGTCCTTGAGCGCTGCAACCTGCGACTCCAATGCTGATCCTAATTCGCCGCGAAGAAGCTTAAGACCGAGCAGCGCATCTCCCACATTGCCAGAGACAAAAATTTTATCACCCAGTTTGGCTCCAGCGCGAGTAAGAGCCTGACCTGTCCGAATTTGCCCGAATGCGGTAATCGAAAGTGTTAAAGGACCCGGTGTCATCACGGTATCCCCGCCAATCAATTTCAAGTTGTAGGTCGCTTGATCTGAAGCCAATTGAGCAGAAAATCGCTCAAACCACGAGGGGTCGGTTCCCGACGGCACAGCCAAAGACAGTAAATAGCCCACCGGACAAGCGCCCATGGCCGCCAGATCACTGAGATTAACGCGCAACCCACGCGCTGCAACGTCCTCCGGGCAGTCCTCGCTCCTAAAATGCACTCCGCAAACTATCGCATCACAGGTCACAACAATCTGGTAGC
>CAJWOI010000360.1 GCA_913044255.1 uncultured Alphaproteobacteria bacterium | reverse complement strand
TGGAAATCGCCTGCAACATGGTCAAGCCTGCTTGAAAATCAACCATCCCATGCTGCAAATCAACCGTAACGCTGTCGAATGAAGCATTGGACATCACTTCTGCACTGAACGAGTTAGGTATACCCAACCATCCATTAACTACGCTTCCGCCCCGCGCCCAAATATTACGAATACCGTTTTCCCGCATATTACTCCTCCCGAATTACTTGTGAGCGGCCATGTTAGAAATCGCGATACGGCCGAAGTGGTTCGTTACACCCAACGGCCGCATTCCGTCAAATTCGGGCTGAACAACAATATTGGTCGACGGCGCGACCAGAGCCAACTTGCAACGCCGTCCCAAGGCATCTGGCATTGGGCTCTCCCATAGTTCGGTTTTCCGGAAATTAAACATTGAACAGAGCTCGGACAAATTTCCGATAAGAGCCTGTAACGCTTTATGCTCTCCTGACCTTGATTGACACTTAGTGAGGTGGTTATGTTTGACTCTGAAGCATATCGGTGTCGTACCGGGATCTAAAACATTTGAGGGGAGGAGAAGTAACGCCGATGCCACAACGGGTCCAATCCGGCGATCTTGAAATCGCCGAGGAGCTTTACGAATTTATCAATGATGAAGTTCTGCCTGGCACAAATATCTCTCCCGGAAAATTTTGGTCGGAATTTGAATCAGTCATTCGTGATCTTGCTCCCCGCAACCGGGCTCTCCTTTCAAAGAGGGATAAGCTGCAGTCGCAAATTGACAAATGGCATCAAACACACTGCAACGAACCGTCGGACCCAGAAACGTACAAAAACTTTTTGACGGAGATCGGCTATTTAATACCTGAAGGTGACGCTTTTTCGATTGTTACCGAAAACGTTGACGAGGAAATATGCGCTACGGCAGGGCCCCAACTGGTTGTGCCTGTTACCAATGCAAGATACGCCCTTAATGCTGCAAACGCCCGCTGGGGCAGCCTCTATGATGCGCTCTATGGAACTGACGTAATCGACGAGGAAAACGGAGCCGAACGCCGTGGAGAATACAACCCCGTACGTGGCGAAAGGGTAATCGCTTTTGGTAGGGACTTTTTGGACCGGACGGTACCACTCGACCCGGGCTCTCATAAGGACGTAATTAAATATTTTATTTCTGACGGCAATCTCGTCGCAAAGCTTGCCAGTGGTAGATCAACCATACTTGCCGACAAATCCGAAAAATTAGTTGGGTATCGGGGGCCAGCCAATTTACCGTCGGCAGTACTGCTAATGAACAATGGGCTCCACGTGGAAATTGCGATCGATCGTGAACACACGATTGGGAAAGATGACCCGGCCGGAATTTATGATCTCATACTTGAGGCAGCCGTGACCACCATCGTCGATTGCGAAGATTCAGTTGCTACCGTGGATGCAGAGGATAAAGTAGTTGCATATCGCAACTGGCTAGGTTTGATGAAAGGCGATTTGTCTGCGTCTTTTGCCAAAAACGACCAAACTGTTGAACGCCGACTAAATCCCGATCGAATTTATCGAACACCAGAGGATACGGAACTTACCCTGCCCGGCAGAAGTCTTATGCTGGTGCGGAACGTCGGCCACCTCATGACCATCGACGCCATCTTGGATGCAGACGGTAATCGAGTGCCCGAGGGGATCCTGGATGCAATGGTTACGTCGTTAATTTCCATCCATGATTTAAATAAAAAAAACGGCACCCGTAATAGCCGAATGGGATCGGTGTACATCGTCAAACCCAAGATGCATGGGCCAGAAGAAGTTGCTTTTTCCAGTGAGCTATTTGCGCGCGTAGAGGCCGCATTAGAGCTACCTTTATTCACCTTAAAAATGGGAATCATGGACGAAGAGCGTCGAACCACTGTCAACCTCAAAGAATGCATCAGGGCGGCCAAAGAGAGGGTGGTCTTTATCAACACTGGTTTCCTCGACCGCACGGGAGATGAAATGCATACCTCCATGGAGGTAGGCCCAATGATCCGAAAGGGCGATATGAAAACCGCCGACTGGATGCAAGCGTACGAGGAATGGAATGTGGATATCGGACTGGAATGCGGGCTTAAGGGAAGGGCGCAAATCGGGAAAGGTATGTGGGCCATGCCCGACAAAATGGCCGACATGCTTCAAACAAAAATTAACCACCCAGAAGCCGGGGCCACCACAGCCTGGGTGCCTTCACCAACAGCCGCGACACTTCATGCCATGCACTACCATGAAATTTTTGTGCCAGAACGTCAGGATGCACTTGCCTCGCGTCAACGTGCAAACCTTTCGCGTATCTTAACAATTCCTCACACAGAGCGGCCGAATTGGCCCCCTGAAATCATTCAAAGAGAACTGGACAACAACGCACAAGGGATACTTGGCTACGTGGTGCGTTGGGTCGATCAGGGAATCGGCTGCTCCAAGGTTCCGGATATCAACAACGTCGGACTAATGGAGGATAGAGCAACCTTGCGGATATCCAGTCAACACATAGCCAATTGGCTTCATCATGGCATATGCGACAAAGAGCAGGTGATGAGCACGATGAAACGCATGGCTGCAATCGTAGATCAACAGAACGAAGGCGACCCCTTATACCAAGCAATGGCAGATGATTTCGATACGAGCATCGCTTTTCAAGCTGCATGTGACTTGATATTTAAAGGAATAGACCAACCCAGTGGTTACACGGAACCAATTCTCCACGAACGAAGACTGCAAGTAAAAAACATGCTCGAAGCTTAAGACGGAATCTGGGGAAATTACGTCAGCGATGCTCGTGTCCACACCAGGAGCATTTGATACCCAGCTGACGTTACTCTGCGGCCATCCGGCCTTTTGAAAATTGAAGCTCTCCGCAGACTACGTATTCCAATGTTTGTACGACCTGTTCCGTGGTCCGACAAACAGCATACGCTGCAGCATCTACCTCTTTAAGCGCATGGTTTAAGTTTGGTTCATGAACAGTGATTAAGGGTTTTCCCAACGCCGTTGCCATACCAGCGTCAAAGGCAGCGTTCCACTGCCGGTATTTTTCGCCAAACCGAACTATTACGATATCGGAAATACCAATAAGCGTACGAGTTCTAATCGCATTCATGGATGCGCCCTTGTGATCATGCCAAAATGCGTCTGTTTCGGCACCAAGGATTACGCTGCCACAATCGTCGCTATCCGCATGCACGCACACTGGCGAATGGAGTTGCACGGGCAATTCGGCATCAGACAATCCCGAAGCAATGCTTTCTCGCCAATCAGTGTGAATTTCGCCGGACAAATAAATGTTCCAGATTCTTTGATCCATCAGCTTTTTCCTTGGTCAGCCGGTTTCCTATTACAAATAATATATTGGCTGGGGGACCTGGATTCGAACCAGGACTAAGCGGGTCAGAGCCGCTCGTTC